>JAFWSS010000219.1 GCA_017524385.1 Prevotella sp. | reverse complement strand
GAGCGACCTCACCATTCAGCGGTTGGCAGAGGACATGGGGGTGAGCTATTCCAATTTCCGCAAACTTTTCAAGGAATACACGGGATTGTCGCCCGCCCTCTACCAGCAAGACTTGAGGCTTCAACGAGCAAAAGAGTTGCTTTCGACTACAAAAATGAGCATCAAGGAAATCGCCTATCGGTTGAATTTCGAATCGCCTGATTATTTCTCGTCGAAATTCAGGATGAAAACCGGACAGAAACCAAGTGAGTTCAGGGAACTAAACTCCTGACAATCTGCAGGCATCTCAAAATGCTTGGGAAAAAAGTCAAAATGCAATGTGTCGATTTCAGAAAATGCCTTACCTTTGCGTTCAAGAAAAGCTGAAAAAACACCCATAAGTTTACAACAAGTATGAAAAGTATTTTAGAAGGCCGTCCCGCCTTGCGAAAAGAGGTGGAGAAGATAGCAGAAGTGGCCGGCTATCTGTGGCAAAACGGATGGGCCGAGCGTAATGGCGGCAACATCACCGTGAACATCACCGCGTTTGTTGATGACGAAGTGAGGAACCTTCCCGCCCTCAGCGAGGTGAAGGCCATCGGCACCACCCTGCCCCACCTGAAAGGTTGCTATTTCTACTGTAAAGGCACCGGCAAGCGTATGCGCGACCTCGCTCGATGGCCTATGGACAATGGCAGCGTCATCCGAATCCTCGACGACTGTGCCAGCTATGTAATCATCGCCGACAACCTGGTGCAACCGACGAGCGAACTGCCCTCGCACCTCACCGTCCACAACCATCTGATAGAGAAAGGTTCAACCTACAACGCCACAGTGCACACCCACCCCATCGAACTCGTGGCGATGAGTCACAACCGTGCATTCCTGGAGAAGGACGTACTCTCCAATTTGCTGTGGAGTATGATTCCTGAAACGAAAGCTTTCTGTCCATTAGGCCTGGGCATCATCCCTTACACCTTGCCAGGTAGTGTGGAACTTGCAGATGCCACATTGAAGGAACTCGACGACTACGACGTGGTGCTTTGGGAAAAGCATGGCGTATTCGCCCAAGGCCTCGACGTGATGGATGCCTTCGACCAGATAGACGTGTTGGTGAAGAGTGCGAAAATCTATTTCAACGCCAAATGCATGGGCTTCGAGCCGGAAGGTATGAGCCAGGAGCAGATGAAGGAAATGAGCGTCGCTTTCAACCTGCCAAAATAAGCATAATCGACAATCAGGATTATCAATAACAGCCAAGAATGTCCTGTCGGCAATCCTTCAGGACATTCTTGGCGTTTTTATGACCTTTTTAATCACATAGCAAGATAAAAAATCGAGGATTGGTAATCAGGCCTTGCCCGATTCCCAATCCTCAATTGTAAATTATAAATTATAAATTATAAATTATCAATACTCTTCTCCGTATCGCTCTTTTGCGATGTCATCGAGCTTGCGTCCACGAGTGTTGGGGCAACCGATGAAGCCGACGACGAGCGAGATGGCCAAGAGTGCGATCATGCAATATGCGGCGATGGTGAAGCCCTCACCGTGCTCACCATAGATGCGGGCGAACACAAGTCCCCACACAGCCGACAAACCGCGCACGATGAAGAACATCAAGCCTTGTGCACCGGCACGGAACTTTGCGGGGAAGAGTTCAGAGCCCCAGAGAGCATAGAATATCTGCGGTGAGGCACCACCCTGAACGCCCCAGAGGACGGCAAACAGCCAAAGTCCCATGGTGCCGTTGACACCCACTGTGACGATGATCACCCACGCCAATATGGCCACAAGCAGGCCAAAGGTGTATATGCCCTTGTGGGATGTCTTGTCGATGATTTTCGAAACGACAAACGTCACGCCGACGATGATGGCCCATTGTATGCAGTTCATCCAGTTGGCTTGCTCGTTGCTCACCCCGCCAGCCGTCTCGTAGATGTGCGGTTGGAAGAATCCCATGACGGAAGCCACCAGGTTCCAGGTAAGATAGATGGTAGCCAGGAAGATGACGGTGCGGACGGCTATCTTGTTGGAGAACAACACTCCGATGGCGTGGAGCAATCCCGTGTCCTCGCCCCTTTCCTTGGCTGCAGCTTTGGCAGCCTTCCACTCGCTGCTCTCATCAAGCTTGCGCTGCAGGTTCCATGCGATGAACGCGATGACGAAGAGCGAGAAGAACACGATTCGCGAACTGAACACATTCACAGCATTTGTTGAGAGCGCATCGCCACCTATTGCGTGTGCCACACTCTCCACCCATCCGAAGAGGTATCCACCTGGAGCGAAGAGCATTCCCAACAGCAGGATGACCATCGGGCCGAACCCCCACGACATTTGAGAGATGCAGATGTTGCGTCCACGGTTGTTCACCTCTGAACTTTCAGAGATATAAGTCCAAGAAGCAGGAACGCCTATGCCGACGGAGATTCCCGTGATGAGGAACCCGCAGAGCAGCATGGGGAAGTTGATGCTGCAGATGACGAGCGCCACGCCCAACATGTAGACCAACAGGTTGTAAGTGTATATGAACTTTCTACCAAACTTGTCAGCAAGGAACCCTCCGATGATGGCACCTATGGCGGCACCCAGGCAGTTGGCGCTGATGAAGTTCAACCATGCGAGGTGCATCTCCTTCAAGTCAAGGTAGTTTTGCCAAAGCGAGAGACCACTCGCACCTGCCACGATGGCCCCGGCATCAAGATAATTGGTGAGAGACACGGCAATCGTGCTTCTCAAGCTTCCTTCATTTTTTGCCATGACACTGATGTTTGGGGTTATCGCTTGGATGTCACCTCGTCTTCATAACGCTGGATGGCAGCGATGAACTCCTCTCCCACCGGCACATCGTTCTTGAGGTTGAAATAGTCGAATACGGCACCGAAGGGCATCGACTTGGCCTCTTCCATAAGTGCGAGCCTCTCGAAATATTGTCCATTGTCCTCATATTCACGGAGTTTGGCAACAGGTTCGAGCAAAGCCTGCAGGATGCACTTTTGAGTGGCCCTGGCACCGATGATGTAGGCGCCGATGCGGTTGATGGATGCGTCGAAATAGTCGAGTCCCACATGTGCCCTGTGAAGTCCTTCGCTGCGTACGAGTTCCTTGAAAAGGTCGAGCGTCTGGTCGTTCATGATGGTGACATGGTCGGAGTCCCAGCGCACGGGACGGCTGACATGGAGCATCAGTTCTGGCACGTACATCAACAAGGTGGAGACGAAGTCGGAGACGTTCTCCGTCGGCTCGTAATGCCCTGTGTCGAGGGTGTACATCTGCTTGCGTGTGGCGCAGTATGCGGTGTAGAAGTCGTGTGAGCCCACGGTGTAGCTTTCCAATCCGATGCCGAACAGTTTGGCCTCGAAACAAGCCTTCATGTCAGGCAAATTCTCCTCCATGATTTCATCGAGTGAGGCTGCAAGGATTTCACGATATTTCTTTCTTTGCACGGGGACGTCCTTCGAACCGTCATGCACCCAGATGTTCATGATGCAAGGGTCGCCTTGGGCCTTTCCCATGGCGTCGGCGATGCGGCGGCAACGCTTGGTGTGCTCAATCCAGAAGTCGCGTATGGCTTTGTCGGGGTTGGAGAGCGTGAGGTCGCCACTCTTGGGGTGTGAGAAGGAAGTGGAATTGAAGTCAAGTTTCATATTGTTCTCTTTAGCCCATTCCATCCAACTGAGGAAATGCTCCACACCCACTTGGTCGCGGTCGACGAACTTTCCACCGAAGTCGCCATAGATTTCGTGGAGGTTGAGTCTGTGGTTGCCAGCGAGGAGGGTCTTGACAAATTCGATGTCTTTTCTCACCTCGTCGATATTGCGAGCGCGCCCGGGATAGTTGCCCGTGGTCTGTATGCCACCGGAAAGCGCCTCGTTGCGCTCGAAACCAACCACGTCGTCGGTCTGCCAGCAATGGAGGGAGATTTGCTGCTTCTCAAGTTCGGCAACTACTTTGTCGGTGTCCACACCTATGGCTGCATAGCGCTCTTTCGCCACGGCATAGGCTTTTTCAATCAATTCTGCTTTCATTTTGCTTGTTTTAGTTATGAGGATTAAGATTTTTTAGAAGATACTAGGAGGTCTTAGGAGATGATAGGAGGTTCTAGGAATACTAGGAAAACCAGGAATACTATGAGAGTTGTTTTGTCACTTCAAGATAGTGCTGGTAAGCTTCGTCCCATTGCTCTTGGTCCTGGGGTGTGAAGCGCTTCATCAAGATGCTATCGGCGATGATTTTGCGCATCTCCCAGATGTCGCTCACTACGCCACACGCCTTGGCCTGGAGCATGATGTTGCCGATGGCCGTGCATTCCTGTGGGCCGGCGAGCACCTCCACCCCTGTGGCGTTTGCCGTGAACTGGTTGAGATAGGGGTTGAGCGACCCTCCGCCGATGACGTGCAGCGTTTTGATGGGGAATGAGGCGAACTCTTTAAGCCATGTGAAGACCTGCCTGTAACGGAGCGCGAGACTGTCGAAGATGCACCTGCATACCTCGGCATAGCCTTCTGGTACATGTTGGTTGGTCTTCTGGCAATAGTCTTGTATGGCCTGCACCATGGACAGTGGGTTGGCGAAAGATGGGTCGTCGGGATTGATGATGCTTTGGAAAGGTTTCACCTCCATTGCCTTTTTCTGCAACTCCGGGTGCGACTTGGGTGCGTCAGTCCACTCTTTCCTGCAACGCTCATAGAGCCACATGCCGCAGATGTTCTTCAAGAATCGCGTAGTGCCCTCTATGCCACCCTCGTTGGTGAAATTGTAGGCAAAGCTTTTCTCGTTGATGACAGCTTCCTTGGTCTCTATGCCCATCAGGCTCCAAGTCCCGCTGCTGAGGTAGGCAAATTGCTCGTTGCATGCCGGCACGGCTGCCACGGCACTTGCCGTGTCGTGTCCTGCGACGGCGATGACTGGCACTGCACCCAACCCCGTGAGGGCTTGCACCTCCTCGGTAAGTGTTCCGATGACGGTGGCGGGGTTGACCATCTCGCCAAACTGCTCCCGCTTGAGTCCAACGCTTTTCAGAAGACTGTCGTCAAGTTCCTTGGTTCGCGGGTCAAGGATTTGGGATGTAGACGCGATGGTGTATTCACACACCATTTTGCCTGTAAGCATGTAGCTGAGGCAGTCGGGCACGAAGAGCACCTTTTCTGCCTGCTTCAAGGCAGAGTCCTCGTTGCGACGCATGGCATAGAATTGAAAGAGGGAATTGAAATTCATGAACTGTATGCCGGTGATGTCATAGACCCTTTTCTTGTCCATGCATTTTTCAAAGTATTCCTCCATCACGCCGAAGGTATGTGGGTCGCGGTATGCACGGGGATTTCGCAGGATGGCACCATCGGCACCCACGAAGACGAAGTCCACTCCCCAGGTGTCGATGCCTATGGAGGTGACGGGAATGTTGTTTTGTGCAGCGAGTTTCAGCCCCTTGATGATTTCGAGATAGAGGGCGTAGATGTCCCAGTAAAAACGTCCTCCCGTCTGTATGAGGTTGTTGTCGAATCGGGTGAGTTCCTCTAATGAGAATTTGCCATCGGTGAGTGTCCCGATGATGGTGCGGCCACTGGTGGCTCCTAGGTCGACCGCGAAGAAGCATTTGCCATTTTCCATGTTCCTAAGGTATTTTGTGCAAATTTAGGAACAAACTCGCGATGTCACCCTATAAATTTGACAAACCGCCTAAAAGTTTTGGGAAGGGGGAGGAGGATTAGAGAAGTTAGACCAGGCCTCATCCTATTCGGAAATGCCGAGCATACGGAGTATCCAGGGGGCTATGTCAGTTTGGCGAATGGAATCCTGACGGCTTGGAGCTATGCCGGCTCCATAAGCGATGAGCGTGGTGGCATCCTGCCCGCTGATGAAGCCGTGTGTTCCTCCCTTTTGCTGCCTCACAGGCTCTCCTGTGCGGTCGTTGGTGACGGCAACCCCCACCATCGGCTCCAAGGCCAGCACGGCAGCCGGGTCGGCACCCTTGGCCGTCAACTCCTCTTTTTCCACCACGCGGAAGAGTTGGCGTTCGGTGTAGGGAAGTTGGTCGAGCAAGCGTCGTATGCGTTTGATGGTTTTCTTGTCGTCGCCATTGCGCAGATAGAGGAAACTGGTGTTGCCCCCGCCATGAAAACAGGCTTTCCACTCTCCACCGGGCTTTTCACTGAGGAGTCCGGCCCGGGTGAGCCATACATTGGGGCTGAGGGTCTGATTGTAATCGCAGAATCCGTGGTCGCCACATACAATGACCACCGTGCTGTCCATCCTATGTGTGAGTCTCAGGTTTTCAAGGATGCTGCCCACGGCATGGTCTACACTGCCTACATCAAACAAGAGTTGCTGGCTCATGGTACCATGGTCGTGCTGGCTGTAGTCGGTGGTGATGAGATGTATGGTCGTCAGCCTGGGTTGGTAGTGGTTCATCAGGTAATTGGCCATGGCGGCTGTTCGTCCATCCCGCTGCATCGACCCAGCCTGGTAGGTGATGGTGTCGAGTTTTCCACAGGCGTTGCGTTCCAATTCATCGAGGATGCCTGCAGGCGTACAAAAAGGCTTGATATACTCCATCTGGTCGCAACTGTAGTCGAGCGACCAGAACTCCGGCACGTTGTAGTCGATATTGGGCGACCCCGTCGAAACGGGCCAGAAGAGCGAGGCCGTCTTCATCCCCGCCTCGTGAGCCCTCTGCCAGATGGTGGGCACGGCAATGCTGTCGGCAAACCAATAGCTGATGCGTGCGGTGTCCTTGTTCCACAAGAACGGCCGGTTGTAGAAGACGCGGTGCTTGGCTGGCACCTCGCCAGTGACCAAGGTGGTGTGCGAGGGATAGGTGGCAGCAGGTGGAATGCCTATCACCCTGTTGATGCGCAACCCGTCTCTGCTCATCATCTTGAGGAAGGGTGACGGCATCAAGGGGTCGTCCACCATCTCGGCCCGCATCCCGTCGATGGTGATGAGTACGACATACTTGGGTGTGGCTTGTGACTGTGCGGCGATGTTCATGTTCCACGCCAGAAGCATCGCAGTCAAAAACACTTTGCAGCACATTTTTCTCATCGTCTCCATTATCATTCAAAAGGCACTACCTCGGTGGCACGTGCGTGCTCCACCAGCACTTTGTTCATATTATAGGTGATGGTCACTGTCTTTGCCTCGTCATCGACGGTGAAGTCATCGAGCCCGCCATTCCTTGGCACGAAGGACGGTATGAATGCCTCTGTGTATGCATCAGCATTGCCCAGGCTGACGGCTTCCACCTCGCATAGTGGCAGTCGTATGCCAAGGTCTGCCGGTCGCCTGCCCTCGGCGAAGAATATTTCCTGCCGCATGAGGTAGAGCAGTTCGAGGGCGCTGTCGTGGTTGTCGAGTCCGTCGATCATGTCTTGCGTCACCGAAGTGCCTGAGATGTAAGGGATGGTGATGAGGCATGGCGGACGCCGGTCGATGATCAGCGCGTTGCGAAGGGAATCTGTTGGCGATGCCTGCACACGATAGGCGGGGTCGTTGGGGAAGGCCTTTAGTCCTCCGTTGTAACGCCCCTCCAATTGGTCATTGATGTCTGCCTGCACAGGGCGAGCTTTCACCAGGCTCAGCAACGCTGTGAGTTGTGCTTTCGCTTCCATCAGATTGTTTTCCGCCAATGCTGCCTCTGCCAGGATGAGCAGGTTCTCCTCCGCTTTTGCAATGGTGATGGGGCACTGGTCTGTGCTGCTCATCTGGAAGTATTTGGGGTCGAGGAAGTCGAGTCTTGGCAGTGGTTGGAACCAGTCGCTCCAAATGGCCTCCTGCGCCCTGTTGAGCACGCCGTTCTTGCTGTCGAATTGCACCTGGCGGTAGAAGTCTCCCAAGCAAGCCAAGGACTGCCTGGCATGAGCCACGGCCTTTTCGCGGTCGCCCATCCGGTGTGCCGCCCTTGCGTAGAGGGTGTGTATGAAAGCCTTCTGCTCGTCGCTCTGTGCCATCGGTAGTGCCTGGTCGAGCACCTCCATGGCTGCCTTGAGGTGTCCTTCCCATTCCACCACGTCGCCTCCATTTTTCACTGGCAGCGCCCTGAAGAAGTCACCGGCCAGCAAGAAGGAATAGGCCTTGATGCAAAGCAGGTGGAAGCGTTGCTCGTTGGTGGTGTTGGGGTCTGCCTTTGCCACCGTTGTCAGTCCGTAGTCGGCCATCTCCCTCAGTGCGCCGACATGGCGTTGAAGGTTGGTGACATCGGCATCGGTATAGAGAAGTTGTGGGATGTCGAACACCTTGCTCGACCGCGTATAGTTGTTGAAGTAATTGTCGGAGAGGATTTCCATCAGTTCGACGAAGTCGGACATGTGTAATGCAAACTCCTTCTCCGTACCGTTCACCCATGTTTCCATGGGGTTGTCAGAGCGCAGGAACGCGTCTTCATCGACATTCGGGTTGACGATTTCGTCGGGGGTGACAAGGTCGCAGCTTCCCATCAGCAGCGCCGCCACCATCAGTAGTCCATATTTCAGTTTCATGATGTCTGTTTTGAAAATGATGCACTTGTGTTAGAAACTCACTTTTGCGGTCAGCACATACTGCCGTGGCTGGCTGTAGCTGCTGTAGCTCAGTCCTCCCGTTGCCACCGCCCCTTGCGTCCTTGCGCCGCTGAGCACCGCCTCCGGGTCGACGCTGCTGCTGGTCCATGATAGCGGGTTGTAGATGTTGAACGCCAGACTGAGGTCGTGCACGATTTTGTCTTGGAATTTGAACATGTAGTCGATACCGATGTTACGTATTTTCAGGAAGTCGGCCTTCTCTACGAAGAAATTGGTGAAATTCAGCCACGATTTCGCCTGGGTGGTCCCTTGCAAAGCCGCCTGCGGTATGGCATTGTCGGTGATGCCTTTGGCGAATCTGAACTGCCTGTCGAAGGAGTGCACGTATGCACCAGACTGATAGTCGCCTGTCAGGGTGAAGTTGAGCTTCCTCCAGCGTGCAGAGATGGAGAAGTTGCCATACAAAGTTGGGATGGTTCGTCCCAGGTCTTGGTTGTACAATGTCTCCTTCACGGTATTGTCGTCGTTGAGAATGGTGGCGGTGCCTCTCAGAAATCCCACCGACTTCCCCTCTTCCACGACGGTGACGATGGTGCGCGAGGAAAAGCCGCCGATGGCAAACGGTGCGATGCCTGCCGTTGAGATCACCTTGTTGCTGTTGGTGTTGAGCGAAGCACGCATGCTCAGCCCCCATTCTTCGTTGTCGACGACGGTTGCGCCGAGGTACATCTCCACGCCGCGGTTCCTGATTTTGCCGATGTTGGCAAGGTATGAGCTGTTTTGCCCTGATGAAGGCAATGTGGGCACGTTGAAGAGTGCGTCCTTGGTAAGTGCTCTGTAGAATGTGAAGCCGAGGTTGAGTACCTTGTGGAAGAACGAGCCTTGCACACCCACCTCGAAGGAATGTTTCTTCTCTGGTCCGAGGTCGGGGTTGCCGTTCTTTCCGAAGGTGTTGGCCTGTTTGTCAAGATATGAACTGACCTCAACGGTGCGTTGGTACTCGAAAGCCGGGGGATAGCTTCCCGCCACGCCATAGTTGGCCATGAGTTTTAGCGAGTTCACCCATCCGTCATAGACGAGGTTTTCCATCCAAGGCTCGTCGGAGAGGATGTAAGACATTCCTACCTTGGGATAAGCCTGCAGCCCCACATTGTCGCCAAATGCGGTGTTGTAGTCGAGTCGCAGTCCTAGGTCGAGATAATAACGGTTTCGCCATCCGAAATTGTCTTGCAGGTATCCACCGTAACTGTGTAGATAACTATGCCACTCGTCGGCGTAGATGGTGCCGGCGCCCGACATGATGCGTGCCCCGTCGCGTACGTTTTGTCCTTTGTAAAGACTTTGATGGTCGTTGGTGCTGAAGTATTGGAAACCTCCGGTAAGGATGTTGCTGAACAAGTTGTCCTCATGGAAGTATTTCCATTGTCCGTTCAGTTCACCGGTGATGCCGTAGTAGTTGCGGTCGTAGTTGGCCACACTACCGGCATCCGTCGTTCCTTCTGGCTTCATCTGCGTATGAATGAGGTATTTGTTGGTCTCCACCAGTTTGTCGGTATTGTAGCGGTAGTCCATGCCTAGTGTGGCGTGGAAGGTGAGGTCTTTCATCGGGGTGAATTCCAGTTGCTGGGAGGTCTGGAATCGCTTCACATTCTCCTTGTGGTCTTGCAAAGCCTCAGCCTGCGACACGAAAGCCTTCATCTTGGCAAATTCATATGGAGTAGCGGCATCGATGTTGGCGGGAAAGTTGTGCTGGTTGCCATCCTCGCCGGTATAGGTGAAGTTGGCGGCTGCCGCTCCCTCTGCAAACCATAGTCCGGTGTAGTATCCTTGGTTGCCATTGCGGTTGCGACGGTATTCCTCTTCTACGAAACCGAAGGAGTTGACATACTTGAGTAAGGAGTTGACACGGATGGACGAGCCGAAGCGCAAGTCGTATTTCTTCTGCTCATTGCCATCGTGGATGATGGTGCCTGTGTTGTGCATCATGCTTGCTCCCAATGAATAGCCCATACGCTCCGTGCCTCCGGAAAACGCAAGGCCATACTTTTGTTGGAATCCTGTTTGGTGAAGAAGTTCTTTCGTGCGGTCGAAATGATAGAACTGCGAGTTGGCCACATCCACCCCCAGCTGGGTGGTGAAGGAGGCGTTGAAGCGTCCCGACCCATGGTTCTTGGTGAAAATCTGTATGACACCGTTTGCGGCATCTGAGCCATAGAGCGTGGTGGCAGCGCCACCAGGTACATATTCTATATGGTCGATGTTCTCCATGGGTATGTCTCCTATGGCACTCGATGCCGCCGTCTGCCCGTTGATGTCTCCATATGCATTGTTCATGACATTGAAGAGCGACGAACCGGTGTTCATATTGTCCACTCTCACGCCATCGACGTAAATCACTGGCGTTGAGTTGGTGAAGGCGGATGATAGTCCACGCGACTTGAACATGGAAGTGGTGCCTGGCTGACCGTTGGTGAGCGTGATCTGCACGTTTGGCAGCGCATTCTGCAACATCTGGTCGATACGCATCGTAGGCAACTTTGCCAGATCTGACGATGAAAGTTTTGTGACGTTGGAGGAGAGACGCCGCTTGGAAACGGCTCCACCCTGCCCCGTCACCACCACCTCGTCAAGGCTTTTGTTCCATACAAACTGAGAGTCGACAGGAGTGTCGGACAAAGGTACGTCATCGTCTGCCCATGCGCAAAACGGGAAGAGCAGAAACGCCGCACATAGAATGGTCAATTCTTTCATCCTTTTCTTTTTACTAAAAAAAATAACACCTAATTTAGTTAAATATGTCGTGACACATTTTCAGCGTGCAAATGTCGGTATTTTACTTGAACTGTACAAAAACTTTGCCATTTTTTTCACATATGACGAAAAACGATGGAAAAAGAGTGAAAAAATGAACAATGAGTCTACTAAAAAAGATGGAAAGTGAGCAAAAAGACGGTGAGCATCTCCCATCTCATCGCAGAGGATATCACCTTCTACCATCTCCTTTGACTTCCAAAAAACTCTTATACCTACTACTATAAAAACTAGGAAAAGGCAAAGGAAAAGTCAAAAAAAAGCACATTTGTTTTATTTTATGCGATAAATAATATAATTTTGCATGAATAGAAGCATTTTTACGACCTCTATCACCACACTGAACGCGTAACAACTTATTTATGAAGAAAATACTGACGACATGGGTATGGCTGATGCTGCTGGCCACCCTACCCTCTTTCGGCCAATCCACAGGGAAGAAATGGACGCTGCAAGAGTGCATCGACTACGCCTTGCAGAACAACATCCAACTGAAGAAGAGCCAGATTCAAAAACTTTCCGCCGAGGAAGACATCCTGCAGTCCAAGGCCGAACTGCTTCCCTCAATGAATGCATCCACAACCCAGAACATCGTGTACAGGCCTTTCATCAACGCGGGCAAGAGCACTGTAGCCAATGGATACGTGCAGTCGAGCATCGACAAGGTCTATTACAGCGGAAGCTACGGTGTCAATGCCAACTGGACGGTGTGGAATGGCAACCGCAACAAGAACACCATCAAACTCAATCAGTTGACCGCCCAACAGACACAGGTGGACTCTGTTGTCATCGCTCGTAACATTGAGGAACGCATCGTGCAACTCTACGTGCAAATCCTCTATGCCAACGAGGCCATCGCCGTGAGCAAGCAAAGCCTGGAAACAAGCAAACTGAACGAGCAGCGGGGCATCGTCATGGTGGAAGTGGGCAAGATGAGCCGTGCAGACCTGGCACAACTCACCGCACAACGCGCACAGGACGAATACAACATCGTGGCTGCGGAGAGCAACGTAAAAAACTACATCTTCCAACTCAAGCAGCAGTTGGAACTTACTGAAGCCACCGACTTCGACATCGTCATCCCGGAATTCACCGATGCGCAGGCATTGGAAGAAATACCTTCACTCAACTCTGTCTATATGGCCGCCCTCGACAACCGTCCTGAAATCAAGAGTGCCCTGCTGGCCATCGAGAGCAGCGACATCAGCCTCGACATCGCTCGAGCGGGGAAGAGTCCCACGGTAAGCCTCTCTGGAGGCTTCTCCACCAACACCACGTCGATGAGCAATGACAACTGGGGGTTTCAACTTAAGACCAACCTCGATTTCGCCGTCGGTGCAACCCTTAGCATCCCCATCCTCGACAACCGACAGACCAAGACTGCCATGAACAAGGCTCGCCTGCAACGCGACAATTACATTCTCGATTTGAAAGACAAGCAGAAGACTCTCTACAACTCAATAGAGACATTCTGGATTGATGCCACTACCAACCAGAGCAAGTTCAAGGCGGCGAAAGAGGCTACGGCAAGCCAGGAAGCGAGTTATGAACTCCTCAGCGAGCAGTTCCGACTCGGCCTGAAAAACATCGTGGAACTGATGACTGGCAAGACCAACCTCGTGCAAGCTCAGCAAAACGAGTTGGAAAGCAAATACTTGACCATCCTCAACATCTACATGCTCAAATTCTACCAAAGGCCATTGCTTGCCAACAAATGACATTCTTCGCCTGAGTGGATTCCCGACTGATACGGCATTGGCATCCCCCACGAGCAGGGACGTGCCTTGTGTTCATTATCCGCCAAAAGGGATAAAACCTTAAGTTTCGGAAGTAAAAACACCTTACAAAACTAGGATTTATCTTGTATGGCTACCGGTTGTGAAGTGAAGCCCGAAGGCTGGGACGACCACAGGCAGGTGGTGGAGCGAAGCGTATCCCCTGCTTGACGATGATATGAAATCAACAACCCCGAAGGGGTGGCAGAGCAACGATATGAAGTGTATGAAGTTGCCATTCTGCCACCCCT
>JAFWSS010000218.1 GCA_017524385.1 Prevotella sp. | reverse complement strand
TGCGTCACCGATGGCCTGGCCGTATATAGTGCCTTTTAGCAAGTCATTTTGTCTTCCTGTTTTCATCACGTCAAATGTTCTTTCTTATTTAAAGATTCTTCTCCCAGCGTGTTTCTATCATCAAGATTGATTTATTTAGTTGTTAGAGACACTCCTCTGCCAGGTAATTTGGTCTCTTATGAACATCTTCATGGGAGGAGACAACACAGAACTTGCCGTCCGCCCATTAAGGTATGTTGCTATGGATGAAAGCGTTTCAGTGAGGTGAATCCAGAATGTTTTGCATCTTTCATCTACAGTAGAACAAAATTCTTTTGCCAACAGTCTTGCAATATCGCATTTTTTATCTATATTTGCAGAAAACTATGCATTTGCCCCAAAACTGCCGAGTGGCGTTCAAGGTCGAGAGGACAAGAGTCCTAGCATAGTCAAGTATCAAAAACAAACTTCAGAAGGATAAGAGATAAAAAAATGAGAAAGTACTTCGTAACCAGAGTGTCCAATTTGTTGTATCGACTTTTGATCAAAGACCCCACCCCAGCCCCTCCCCTCGAGGGGAGGGGATATGCGCACCGACTGTTGGACGAAAACTCTTGGCAAAGGATGCGAAAAGTAATCTTTATGAAAAAAACTGATTACAAAATGGACACCCTGCTCACGAAACAAGCAGACATATGTCCCTTTAACTCCTCTTTAACTCCTCTTTAACTCCCCTTTAACTCCTGAATAAACTCCTTTTTAGCTCCTTTTCAACTCCTCTTCAGTTCCTCTTCAACTCCCGAAACAAGCAGACATATGTCCCTTTAACTCCTCTTTAACTCCTCTTTAACTCCCCTTTAACTCCTGAATAAACTCCTTTTTAACTCCTGAAAAACTCCTCTTCAACTCCCCTTCTGTTCCAGCACCTCCTTGAGATATTTCCCGGTGATACTGTCCTTGCATTTCACCAAATCCTCCGGTGTGCCTGCAAACACGAGGTTGCCGCCTTTGTCGCCGCCGTCGGGACCGAGGTCGATGACATGGTCTGCACATTTCACCACTTCGAGGTTGTGCTCTATTACCAGGATGGTGTGTCCTCTCAAAATGAGAGCCTGGAAGGCTTCGAGCAATTTGCGGATGTCGTGGAAATGGAGGCCGGTGGTGGGTTCGTCGAAGATGAACAAGGTGGGCTCCTGTCGCTCCTGGCCGATGAAGTAGGCCAGTTTCACACGCTGGTTCTCACCTCCAGAGAGAGTCGATGAACTTTGTCCCAGTTTGATGTATCCCAATCCCACGTCCTCCAGGGGTTGGAGTCGTTTGGAGATGACGGTTTGTTTGTTGGCGTTGAAGAATTCGATTGCTTCGGAGACCGTCATGTCGAGCACCTCGTTGATGTTCTTGCCTGCAAATTTCACTTCCAGGATGTCGTGCTTGAAGCGTTGTCCATGGCAGGCCTCGCACTCCAGTTCCAAGTCGGCCATGAATTGCATCTCCACGGTGATGACCCCGGCGCCCTTGCACTCCTCGCAGCGGCCACCGTCGGCGTTGAAGGAGAAATATTGGGCGGAGAAGCCCATCTGTCGCGACAGCTGCTGTTCGGCAAACAATTGGCGGATGGCGTCGTAGGCTTTCACATAAGTGGCGGGGTTGCTGCGGCTGCTCTTTCCGATGGGGTTTTGGTCAACGAACTCCACGCGGCTCACTTGCCGCCAGTCGCCGTCGAGGGCAAGGTATTCACCCGGGGCGTCGCATACGTCGCCGAGGTGGCGTTTCAGTGCGGGGTAGAGGATGCCGCTGACGAGTGACGACTTGCCGCTCCCGCTCACACCCGTCACGACGGTGAACACGTTGAGGGGTATCAGCACGTCGATGCCGCGGAGGTTGTTCATGCGAGCACCACGGATGGTGATGTACTGGTTCCATGGTCTTCTGCTCGTGGGGACGGGGATGGTCTCCTTGTGGGTGAGGTATTTCACCGTGTAACTGTGTGGGAATTTTTCCAGCGACTGTTCGCACACCTCGGAAGCATTTCCCTCGAAGACAATCTCTCCCCCCAGACGGCCGGCGTCGGGTCCGATGTCGATGAGGTAGTCGGCGGCACGCATGAACTCCTCGTCGTGCTCCACCACGATCACGGTGTTGCCTATCGACTGCAGGTCCTTGAGGACGTTGATGAGTCGGTGGGTGTCACGGCAGTGGAGTCCGATGCTGGGTTCGTCGAGGATGTAGAGGGAACCCACGAGTGAACTGCCGAGTGATGTGGTGAGGTTGATGCGCTGGCTCTCTCCGCCGCTCAGCGTGTTCGACTGTCGGTTGAGGGTGAGGTAGCCCAGTCCCACGTCGTCGAGGAATCGCAGGCGGTTGTTGATTTCCGTGAGCAAACGCTTGGCTATTTCCTGCTCATGGTCTTCCAGTTGAAGGTTGAGGAACCATTGGCGGAGGCTCCAGACGGGCATCTCCACAAGGTCGGAGATGCTCTTGCCTGCAATCTGCACATAGCCGGCCTCTTTTTTCAGACGTGTGCCGTGACATTCCGGACAGATGGTCTTGCCCTTGTAACGGCTGAGCATCACCCGGTATTGGATTTTGTATTGGTTCTCCTGCACCATAGCGAAGAAGGCGTCGATGGACACCTGGTCGTGGATGTCGCGGTCGCGGTCGCCAGGTAGGCCGTGCCACAGCCAGTCTTTCTCCTTGCGAGTCAGTTCCATATAGGGTTTGAAGATGGGGAAGCCATGGTGTGTGGCGCGACGGCAGAACTCATCCTGCCACAATTTCATCTTCTCACCGTGCCAGCACTGCACGCAGCCTTCATAGACACTCAGCGTGGTGTTGGGAATCACCAACCGTTCGTCGATGCCCAGTACTCGGCCATACCCCTCGCAGCGTGGACAGGCACCCACGGGGGAGTTGAAGGAGAACATGTTGTCGCTGGGTTCCTCGAAGGTCATCCCGTCGGCTTCGAAACGCATGGAGAAGTCGTAGGAAATGTTGGAGGGGAGGAAGGTCAGGCGGCACTCGCCGTCACCCTCGAAAAGTGCGGTCTCGCACGAGTCGGTAAGGCGTGAGAGGCTGTCGGGGCTGCCATCCACGGAGAGGCGGTCGATGAGGACGTAGATGTCGGAAGGCGAGGTGGTGGAGAGTGCCGAGGCGTCGGCCAGGAAGTCGTCGATGCGCACGAACTGCCCTTTTACGAACAACCTGACGAAGCCTTGTTGCTGCTCCATCTGCAACTGCTTTTCCAACGTGCGGCCTTCGGGAATGTGAAGGGGTGCCATCACGCAGAATCGCGTGCCGGGAGAGTATTGCAGCACCTGTTGGATGATTTCGTCGGTGGAGTGTTTCTTCACCAGGCATCCGCTGACGGGTGAATAGGTCTTTCCGATGCGGGCGAAGAGGAGGCGCAGGTATTCATAGATCTCTGTGGAGGTGCCCACTGTGGAACGGGGGTTGCGGCTGATGACGCGTTGCTCGATGGCGATGGCCGGTGGGAGCCCCTTGATGTAGTCGCACTCGGGCTTGCTCATGCGTCCGAGGAACTGTCGGGCGTAGGAGGAGAGGCTCTCCACATAGCGCCGCTGCCCCTCGGCATACAAGGTGTCGAAAGCCAGCGATGACTTGCCGCTGCCGCTAACGCCTGCCACCACCACGAGTTTGCCGTGGGGGATGCACACGTCGATGTTCTTCAGGTTGTTCACGCGAGCACCCTTCACTTCGATTTCCTTCCTCATCTCGATAGCTTTGATTATTTTGATTACTCAGAATACTCTGAATTTCCTTATCGGGCGGGCACAAGACCCGCCCCTTCGACTTCGGGAGAAGACTAATCTTCAATTTTCAATCTTCAATCTTCTACCCCGCGTTGATGACGGCCAGTGCGAGGCTGCAGAACTTGCAGGTCTTGCTGTCGCTGCGTGAGGGGAGCACCACCGGGGCGATGGTGCCTGCAAGGATGCCGGCGGTCTCTGCCTGAC
>JAFWSS010000217.1 GCA_017524385.1 Prevotella sp. | reverse complement strand
CCTGCCTGTACTCTGGCCACCCCTTCGGGGTTCGTTCAACATCAAACCAAGATATAACAAATCAAGTATGAAGTGAAAAATCCTCGCAAATGGAGGTGTTTTGATGGAATCATCATTTGATTATCCATACATTTTTTAAATAAAGCTACTGTAAGTAATTGAATGCCAATATAACCGAACTTCCGAAACTTAAGTTACAAATCCTCATATTCATTGCTGCCGGATTCTTTAGACCCTTCGGGAAAAAGCGGCAGAGCCGAGTGGCAATTGACTTCCGCTTCGCACGTCGACCTACGGTTCCGGCAGAACAATCTTGTCAAAAGGTGGGCTCTTAGATTTGGATATCTGAAAAAAATGATTACCTTTGTCGTGAAAATCCAAACTCAACTTTGACAAGTAAGGAAAAAGAGGCGTGAAGAGGCATTGACCGTTTGGCTCCGCTTTTGAAAAAGAGGCGTGAAGAGGCATTTACCGTTTTGCTCCGCTTTTATTCCCCTTTAACTCCAGACAGTTGAGCGAATGTGAGAATTAAGTAATAAATTTGTTTAACTAAAATCATCGTTATGAAGAAAATCATTATCGGGATGCTGGCTTTTGCTCTGTGCCTTGGTATGAACTCATGCAAGGAAAAGGCCACCCCAAAAGAAGACAAAACGTCTAAAGAACAAACGTCAACGAAGGAAGAAAAAGAGACCCCTTCCATGAAAGCTGCTAAATTCTTGGAAAAAGCCAAAGCCGAGGGCGAAAAATGGAGCCAGGACGAATGGAAGGCCGCTTTCAAAGATATGATGGATATTTACATAGGTATGGCTGCTAACACAGCCGTATTGGAAATAAAAAAAGATGAAGAAAAAGACCCCGCCAAATTGGCTGAGTTGGATACCAAGATTAAGGAAGCTGAAAAAGAAGGTGATGATTTCTTGAAAGAATTCGGTGAGATAGCAATGAAGTCACCCAACGGCTTTTTGCTTATGCTCGATGAAGAATGGATGAACGAATTCATGAAAAAATATGACGTCAATCTCAACTTCAAAGCCAAGAAGTAAACCCTTGAACAGGTAACCCGACTTTCGCATTCTAGTGTGCAAGGGGAGTTAAAGGGAGCATTTGTCCCTTTAACTCCTTTTTAACTCCCCTTTAACTCCCCTTTACCTCCTGAAAAAAACTCCTCTTTAACTCCTTGAAAGCAAACATATGTCCCTTTAACTCCTTTTTAACTCCCCTTTAACTCCTCTTTAACTCCAGAAAAAACTCCTCTTTACCTCCTGAAAAAACTCCTCTTTACCTCCTGAAAAAACTCCCGATATCCGAGCGAAAGCGAAACTTGCATCAATTTATCGCCATTTTTTTGTTGCTTTGCCGAAATATGTGTAATTTTGCACGAATTTTCTAGGAATCAAACAAAGACAGAATGAATATCTCTCTAAAATGGCTGAAAGAATACGTTGATTTCAACCTTTCGCCAGAGGAAACATGCGCCGCCCTCACCTCCTCAGGACTTGAGGTTGGCGCGCTTGAAGAAGTGCAAAGTATCAAAGGCGGACTCAAGGGCCTTTTCGTGGGCAAGGTGCTCACTTGCGAGCTACACCCCAACTCCGACCACCTGCATGTCACCACCGTTGACCTGGGGCACGACACGCCTTCGCAGATTGTCTGCGGGGCCCCCAACGTAGCCGCCGGTCAGAAAGTGATTGTGGCCGACCTCGGCTGTGTGCTCTACGATGGTGACAAGGAATTTGTCATCAAGAAATCGAAGCTGCGCGGCGTCGAGTCGTGCGGCATGATCTGCGCCGAGGATGAAATCGGTGTGGGAAGCAGCCACGACGGCATCATCGTCCTTCCCGACGACGCACCCGTGGGTATGCCGGCAGCAGAATACTACCACCTGGAGAGCGACTGGCTCATCGAGGTGGACATCACCGCCAACCGCGCCGACGCCCTTTCACACTGGGGTGTGGCACGCGACCTCTACGCCTGGCTCAAGCAGAACGGCTATGAGACCTCCCTCCATCGTCCCTCCTGCGACGAGTTTGTCGTCGACGACCACTCGCTGCCCATCAAGGTGACCATCGAGAACACCGATGCCTGCCGCCGCTACGCTTGCGTCAGCATCACGGGATGCGAGGTGAAGGAGTCGCCGGAATGGCTGAAAAACCACCTCACCACCATCGGACTGCGCCCCATCAACAACATCGTCGACATCACCAATTATGTCATGATGGCATACGGCCAGCCCCTCCACACCTTCGACGCCGACATGGTCATCGGTCACCACATCATCGTCAAGCCACAGCCCGAAGGAACGAAATTCGTCACCCTTGACGGCGTGGAGCACATCCTCGGCCCGTACGACCTCGCCATCTGCAATGAAGAAGAGCCGATGTGCATCGCCGGCGTCTTCGGAGGCAAAGGCAGCGGCACCTACGAGACCACACGCGACGTGGTGCTCGAGAGCGCCCTCTTCCATCCCACATGGATTCGCAAGAGCGCCCGGCGCCACGGCCTGAGCACCGACTCCTCCTTCCGCTTCGAGAGAGGCGTCGACCCCAACGGCACCATCTACGCCCTCAAGCAGGCCGCCATCCTCTGCAAGCAACTGGCTGGTGGCAAGATTTCCATGGAGATTTGCGACAACTACCCCAACCCGGTGGAAGACAGCATCGTGGAACTGAGATACGACTACGTCAACGCGCTCATCGGCAAGGACATCCCCGTGGAGACGGTGAAGAGCATAGTGGAAAGCCTTGAGATGACCATCGAGAAGGAGACCGCCGAGGCCATCACCCTGCGTGTGCCGGCATACCGCGTCGACGTGCAGCGTCCCTGCGACGTGGTGGAGGACATCCTGCGCATCTATGGCTACAACAACGTGGAAATCCCCACGCAACTCAACAGTTCGCTCGTCATCAAGGGCGAGGAGGACCAGAAGCACAAGTTGCACAACCTGGTGGCAGAGCAACTCGTGGGCTGCGGCTTCAACGAGATCATGAACAACTCCCTCACCAAGGCCGCCTACTACGACGGTCTGGAGTCGTTCAAGCCCGAGCATCTCGTGCGCATCATGAACCCCCTCAGCAGCGACCTCAACGTGATGAGGCAGACACTCCTTTTCGGAGGACTGGAGAGCGTGGCCTACAACATCAACAGGAGGAACCCCAACATCAGGTTCTTCGAATTCGGCAACTGCTACCAGTTCGACCCGGAGAAGCAGAACACCGACGACCCCATGAGGGCTTACAAGGAAGAGCGCCATCTCGGCCTTTGGGTGACAGGAAAGCGCGTCAGCGGCAGTTGGGCTCATCCCAACGAGGACAGCACCTTCCACGAGTTGAAAGCCTATGTGATGAACATCCTCGCCAGGGTGGGCGCACAGCCTGGCCAACTGGTGACGAAGGCTGGTGATAGCGACCTCTTCGGCAAGTCGATGGTGATGGAGAACCGCGGCGGAAGGCCCATCGTGGAAATGGGCATCGTGGCAGCCAAACAGCTCAAATGCTGCGACGTGGAGCAACCCGTCTATTACGCCGACATCAACTGGACGCAACTCATGAAACTTGTCAAGAAAAACAAGGTGCAGTTTACTGAGATATGCAAGTTCCCCGCCGTGAGCCGCGACCTCGCATTGCTCCTCGACAAAGCCGTGGAGTTCGAACAGGTGGAGCAGATAGCACGCGCCACGGAGAAGAAACTCCTCAAGAGTGTCGAACTCTTCGACGTCTATGAGGGCAAGAACCTCCCGGCAGGAAAGAAGAGCTACGCCGTCAACTTCATCCTCCAGGACGACCAGCGCACCCTGCAAGACAAGCAGATAGACGCCATCATGAACAAACTGATGAGCAACCTCAAGACAAAACTCAACGCAGAGATAAGATAAATCACGTTGGCACTAATGAATCATTCGTGACCTATTGTGATAATTCTTGTCAAACAAACCGCTAATTTTCAGTTAATTAACGTACATCAAGCCAAAAACGATAAATCCAAAACAATATGGGAAGAGCATTTGAATATCGCAAAGCGACAAAACTGAAGAGATGGGGCCACATGGCCAAGACATTCACACGCATCGGCAAGCAAATCAGCATCGCCGTCAAAGCAGGTGGCCCGGAACCAGAGAACAACCCCACGCTGCGTGCCATCATAGCAAACGCCAAGCGCGAGAACATGCCGAAGGACAACATCGAGCGTGCCATCAAAAACGCGATGGGCAAGGACCAGAGCGAATACAAGGAGATGAACTACGAGGGCTACGGCCCCCACGGCGTGGCCATCTTCGTAGAAACCCTCACCGACAACACCACGCGAACCGTGGGCGACGTGCGCTCGGTCTTCAACAAGTTCAACGGCAACCTCGGAACGCAAGGTTCGCTCAGTTTCCTCTTCGACCACAAATGCGTGTTCACCTTCAAGAAGAAGGATGACATGGACATGGACGAACTCATCCTCAACCTCATCGACTATGGTGTGGAGGACGAATTCGACGAGGACGAAGAAACCAACGAAATCACCATCTACGGTGATCCTAAGAGCTTCGGTGACATCCAGAAATTCCTTGAAAGTGAGGGATTCGAAGTCACAGGAGCAGAATTCACACGCATCCCCAACGACCTGAAGGATGTGACTCCTGAGCAGCGCGCCACCATCGAGAAGATGGTGGAGAAACTGGAAGACTTCGACGACGTGCAGACCGTGCACACCAACATGAAACCCGCCGAGGAATAATCCCCACGCCATGGCCAACCGCAGGATCACCTACACCACCCACGGCACATGCAGCCAATTCATAGAGGTGGAACTCGATGAAGACGACGTCATACGCGACGTCGTCTTCATCGGTGGATGCAACGGCAACCTTCAAGGCATACGCCAATTGGTAGTCGGCATGAAAGCAGAGGATGTGAAGCAACGTCTGGACGGCATCAGGTGCGGATACAAAAGCACCAGTTGCCCTGACCAACTCTGTCGGGCAATCGAGCAAGCGCAAAAGAGTTGATAATCTTTTTCGAAGTTAAAGAAGTTATCGCTTCACTCGAAGTAAACGACAAAACTTGGTGAAAGACCAATGTCGCTAACTTCTTTAACTTCGCTAACTTCTTTAACTTCTTGAATTTCTTAAACTTCGCTTACTTCTTCTGATTTAATTCTAATATCCGTAATCGTCCTTGGTTACGGTTTTGTCATATAACACTTTGCCAGAACTGTGGGAACGTAGAATGAATCGGAACGAGAATCCCGCATCCCTCAATCGCTTGTAACTCACCTCCTGGCGCGTGAGTTGAATAGAGCCTTCATCCAACGATGCTTTTTTCGACCTGATAAATTCCTCGTCGTCGCACTCATTGGTTACTCGACTGTATTCGATAAGAGTACGACTGCTCTTGTCGAACACCAGGCTGTCGAGGATTACATTGTTTCCCTGGTCCTTAGGGCAGTTTTTTCGTGTGAATTCTTGGAACTCGCGCTGTGCACGCTCCTCCAAAGACTCCTGATTGCAGCCAACAATCAACAGCAGCATCAGCCCCAGAATCATCATTGCTTTATTACTCATTTCCTATATTTTCTTTTTTCTGTCTGATCAACGACAATATCCCCTGAGCGTTCAGGTTTCCTTGGTCGGCAGCCTTGCTAAACCAATTCTCCGCCTTTTCAAGGTCTCTGTCAACCCCATCGCCCAAGCAATAGCACCACCCCACAAGGTCTTGGGCTTCTGCATGCCCTCGTCTTGCTGCCCTAAGGAGCCAGCTGATGGCTTCTTTGCTGTTGCGCGGCGTTCCATCCTTCCCCAAATAATACTCGGAGCCCTTTTGATATAATTCAGAAACTTCTACCAAGTCTTGCTCCTTGCTCACATAAGGAATGATGTGCTCCTTGTAACTGCTGAAAGAGAAAGACTGCTTGTGCCTAAGACTGGCAGGCAGTTTGCCCAACTTGATGCTGCTATCCAGAATGGTAATAACGTTTCCATTACGGAACCCGGATTTCAAATCGTCGCAGAAAAGCCTCCACTCATACTTCACCCATTTCGTCGTAAGATAATTGGCGTTGGTGGCTATGACAATCATATTGGCAGAGTTGTCCAAGGCTTCATCAATGGCTTCGGAATACTCTGCTTCAGCCAAATGATCCAATTCCATACACGACAAAAAGACTTTCAACCCCTTGGAAACAAGGAATCGATAGACTTCTTCTGCATAGGAATAATCCTCACTCTTCGAGGAAATGAAAACGTCGTAATTTGGCATAGGCTACAGCAAAAGATGACAATGGAAAATGACACCGTCTTTAGGGGTCTGTAAAGTCTGACGGAGCTGACAAATCCGACCAATCTGGCCCATCCGACGGCCCGACCAGTCAGACAAGTCCGACTTTTTCCATTTCAAGCGCGAAGATAAGCATTTTTTTTCAATTCCACATCATCCGCCCCGATTTTTTTAAAAATATAGACATTTAACTTGAATATTTATGGTTCCACTTAAGTGGGCGTATGTTAAAAACAATATTTGCTGAATGGTCACCAATGAAGCGGTAAAATTAAAAAATTATTTAAAATCTTCGGTTATTGTTTTGCTTTTTGCATGACTTTCATTATATTTGCATTTCATACGAGAAAAACGAAATGGACCTCATCAGAAACTTTTGCATCATCGCACACATCGACCATGGCAAATCAACGCTAGCCGACCGTCTCTTGGAGCATACCAACACCATCCAAATCACCGAAGGGCAGATGCTCGACAACATGGACCTGGAGCGGGAGCGGGGCATCACCATCAAGAGCCATGCCATCCAGATGGAATATGTATACGAGGGAAAGAAATACCTGCTCAATCTCATCGACACTCCTGGACACGTGGACTTCTCCTACGAGGTGTCAAGAAGCATCGCCGCCTGCGAGGGAGCGCTGCTCGTGGTAGATGCCACCCAGGGCGTGCAGGCTCAAACCATCTCCAACCTTTACATGGCCATCGACCACAACCTGGAGATCATACCCGTCATCAACAAGATAGACATGCCACAAGCCATGCCCGACGAGGTGGAGGACGAGATAGTGGAACTCCTCGGTTGCGACCCAGAGGACATCATACGTGCTTCGGGAAAGACCGGCGAGGGCGTGGAGGACATCCTTCGTGCCGTGGTGGAACGCATCCCACACCCCGTCGGAGACCCCAAGGCACCGCTGCAGGCACTCATCTTCGACTCCGTCTTCAACTCCTTCAGGGGCATCATCGCCTACTTCAAGATACAGAACGGCGTCATCCGCAAAGGCGACAAGGTGAAATTCTTCAACACCGGTATGGAGTATGATGCCGACGAGGTGGGCGTGCTCAAGATGGACATGATACCACGCAAGGAACTCAGCGCAGGCGAGGTGGGATACATCATCAGCGGCATCAAGGACGCCAAGGAGGTGAAGGTGGGCGACACCATCACTCACATCGCAAGACCCTGTGAAAAAGCCATAGAAGGTTTCCAAGAGGTGAAGCCCATGGTCTTTGCCGGTGTATATCCCATAGACCCGACCGATTATGAGAACCTGCGCTCGTCGCTGGAGAAACTACAGCTCAACGATGCATCGCTGTCTTTCTTCCCCGAGTCGTCGGTGGCGCTGGGATTCGGTTTCCGCTGCGGCTTCCTCGGTCTCTTGCATATGGAAATCATACAGGAACGGCTCGACAGGGAGTTCGACATGGACGTCATCACCACGGTGCCCAACGTCTCCTACATGGTGTATGACAAGCAGGGAGGCAGCCGTGAGGTGCACAACCCGTCGGGGCTTCCGGAGTTGACACTCATCGACCACATCGAGGAACCCTACATCAAGGCGTCGGTGATCACCACCGCCAACTTCATCGGTCCGATCATGACGTTGTGCCTCGACAAGAGAGGCGAACTCATCAGTCAGGAGTTTGTCAGCGGCAACAGGGTGGAGATACAGTTCTACCTGCCGCTAGGAGAGATAGTCATCGACTTCTACGACAAGTTGAAGAGCATTTCCAAGGGCTACGCATCCTTCGACTACTACATCTGCGGATACAGGCCGTCGAAACTTGTCAAACTCGACATCCTGCTCAACGGTGAGCCTGTGGATGCACTGTCGACGCTCACCCACCAGGACAACGCCGTGACCTTCGGAAGGCGTATGTGTGAGAAACTCAAGGAACTCATCCCCAGGCAGCAGTTCGACATAGCCATCCAGGCAGCGATTGGAGCGAAGATCATCGCCCGTGAGACGGTGAAATGCGTGAGGAAGGATGTCACCGCCAAATGCTACGGTGGCGACGTGTCGAGAAAGCGCAAACTGCTGGAGAAGCAGAAACGCGGCAAGAAACGCATGAAGCAAATAGGCAATGTGGAGGTGCCGCAGAAGGCGTTCCTCGCAGTGCTCAAACTAGACTAAACTAATTGTCATACCACAACCTAAACACATCACTTGGAAAGGAGAAAACCATGAAAGAATCGTCTTACAGCACCCGTGACATCGCCAGGGAACTGGCCCGTAAATACAGTACGATGACACACGATGAGTTGGACACGCTCGAAAGCATCCTTGTGCCAAGGAAATATGCCAAGAACGAACTCATCCTCAAGGAGGGCGAGGTGTGCCGCGACATATTATACATCCACACCGGTCTCGTCAGGCAGTTCTACCACAAGAAGGGGAAGATGCTGACGGAGCACATCGGCGTCGACGGCACCATCGTCATGTGCATCGAGAGCCTCTTCAGGGAAGAGCCCACCATCCTGCAGATGGAGGCCATAGAGCCTTCCGTCTGCTACGCCTTGCCGAAAAAGAAACTGGAGGAGGTTGCCCTCCACAACGTCAACATACAAATCCTCTACCGCAAAATCCTCGAGGAGTCGCTGATCCTCTCACAGGTGCACGCCGACCTTGTCAGGTTTGAAACGGCTCAAAACCGCTACAAGCGCCTGAGAAAACTCATGCCGAAAGTGGTGCAAAGGGCCCCCCTGAATTACATTGCCAACTACCTGCAAATGACCCCCGAAACCCTCAGCAGGGTGAGGTCGGCCACATTGTTGGAGTGACATTTTAAGTTTGAAAAACTAAAAATGAAAACGGGCGGGGTTTGCACCCGCCCGATATCTTACTTAAGTTTCGGAAGTTCGGTTATATTGATTTTCAATTATTTACAGTCGATTCTTAAAAAAATCCATGGATAGCCAAACGATGATTCCATCAATACACCTCCATTTGTAAGGATTTTTGCTTAATACTTTATTTGTTGTATCTTGGTTTGATGTTGAACGAACCCCGAAGGGGTGGTCAGAGTACAGGCAGGCGGT
>JAFWSS010000216.1 GCA_017524385.1 Prevotella sp. | reverse complement strand
GGGTCGAGGCCGTCGGCGAAGTCCATGAGGCTCATGTCGAACGCTATGCCGTCGCGCTTGCAGGCGGAGACGACGCAGCACCACAAGTAGGTGACGAGGTCGGTGACGCTCGTGGCGTCAATGGTCGTTGCCTCCCTTCCCAAAACATTCCAAGCAACGCGAAACATCACCTCCAAAGCAGAAAAAAGCAGGAAAATTTGTCTCTTTATCGTTTTTTGCATAACTTTGCCATATCCTTGGCACCTGGTTCTTAAAACTTAGGAAAGCAGGTGCACAGGGTATGACGACAACTGTTAAAAAAGAAAACTATGAAACGAGTCAAACTGTTTTTCACCATCATGTCTTTGCTGGCTCCCGTCAGCAGTTTTGCGCAATGGGAATACCAGTCGCCTTTTTCCGAGGGGCTGGCTTATGTCTTGGATGAGAAAGGCAAATATGGCTACATCGACGAAGCAGGCAAACTGGCCATCCCATGCCAATGGGAAGATGCCTGGCCCTTTTCCGAAGGTGTGGCACAAGTACAGGACGCCAAAAAGAAATGGGGGTTCATCGACAAGAGAGGAAAGATGGTCGTTCCCTGCAAAATGAAGAGTCTTGCCAGGTTCGACGAGGAAGGTTATGCCTCTGTCCAAGATGACAACGGCAAATACGGTGTCATCTACAAGACGGGCAAGGTGGTCATCCCCTTTGAATGGCATTACATTTCCCCATTCTATGGTACGGGCTTGGCACGGGTTCAAGATGGCGACGGCCACATGGGGCTTATCGACAAGACAGGAAAGGTGGTCATCCCATGCAACAAGCTCAACCTTGGCTATTTCAACGAGGATGGCATAGCCGTGGTCAGAGACGAGAATGGGAAATGGGGTCTCGTCGACAAGAGTGGAAAGATGATTCTTCCATGCACGTTGAACACATTTATCAGTTTCGATGATGACGACGTTGCCATAGTCGAAGACGACAATGAGAAATACGGAATCATTGACAAGAACGGTAAAACCGTCGCACCCTTTGTCTGGAGCGAAATTCAACCTTTCAATAAAGACACAGGCGTGGCACTCGTCAGGAATGACGAATGGAAATATGGGTTCATCGACAAGGCAGGGCAAATGGTGAGTCCCTGCAAATGGGATAATGCCGAGAGTTTCCAGGAAGGTTTTGCCGTGGTCAAAGAAGAGAAAATAGGATATGGATTCATCGACAAGACAGGGGCGGTGGTCATCCCATGCAAATGGCATTATGCAGAATCTTTCGTTGATGGTTTAGCCAAAGTCGAGAACCAAAAAAGGAAATATGGATTCATCGACAAGACAGGAGCGGAGGTCATTCCATGCCAATGGAAAGATATACAATATTTCAGTGAGGGCTTGGCTGCTGTTCAAGATGATGACAATAAACAAGGTTTCATCGACAAGACAGGGACGGAGGCCATCCCATGCCAATGGAATTTTGTACATGATTTCAGCGAAGGCTTGGCTGCTGTCATGGATGAGGATGGGAAATGGGGATTTGTCGACAAGACCGGGAAATTGGTCATCCCATGCCAATGGGAACACGCCGATCCTTTCTTCAATGGTGTGGCCGAAGTGAAGAATGAAGAATGGGAATCCTTGGAAATAGACAAGACCGGGAAGGTCATCAATCGATAGCCACCCTGATGCACCATGCAACCCCATTACATGCATTCGTAAAAGAACAAGAATAATCAAAAAAGTACATATTTGCACGATTTATCAACAAGAATCCAATATTCACCTAATCCAAAAACTATCGAAATGAGACAAATCCACATCTTTCTCCTATCATTCCTCTGCATCGTGTCAAGCAAGGTTACGGCCACCGACTACCAGAAGGTGGTGGGCGGCGACATCTCGATGCTTACCAAATACTACGAAGCAGGCAAGACCTACATGGACGCCGACGGCAACAAACTGGCCGACGCCCCCGCCTTCCTCGCCTACCTCAAGGCACAAGGGCTCAACTCCATGCGTGTGCGCCTGTTTGTCGACCCTTCAAAAGCCAGCAGCACCCACAAGGGAGAAGGCGTGTGCCAAGACCTTGAATACGTGAAGGCCCTTGGCAAGCAAATCAAGGATGCCGGTCTCTACTTCCTTCTCGACTTCCACTACTCCGACACATGGACCGACCCCGGGCAGCACTCCACCCCCTCCTCATGGAACTCCACCGACCCAACCACATTGGGCAACTATCTCTACGACTACACCGTGGATGCCCTCACCGCCCTGAAAAACGCCGGTGCCGAACCCGACGACATCCAGATTGGCAACGAAGTGACGGTGGGCGAGTTGTGGCCTACAGGCAAATGCTACGCCGACGGCAAGAGCGTGACCACCGGCAACATCACCGGCACGATGGCCAATTTCGCCCTTTACCTGAAGCGCAGCGCAGAGGCCTGCCGCCTGGTGTGCCCCGATGCAAAAATCGTCCTCCACACCGAACTGAGCAACAACGGGTGGGGAGCGAAGACACTTTACAACACACTCAAGGCCTACGGCGTGGACTACGACATCATAGGCCTGAGCTACTACCCCTACTTCCATGGCAACCTGTCGGTGTTGGAAAGCGTGCTCAACTCGCTGACCAACGATTTCCCCACGAAGAAAATCCAAATCGTGGAGACCGGCTTCTACTACCGCTGGGGACAAGGGACGGTGAGCTATGAAATATCCCAAGCCGGACAGAAGGCTTTCACCGACGACCTCATCACCCTGCTCAACCGCTACAGCAACGTGAACGGCCTCTACTGGTGGTGGTTGGAAGCCAACGAATGGGGCACCAGCGCCAATGTGACCACCAACTGGTATTACGCCGGCCTGTGGAGCAACGACAACGGCAAGCCGTGCCGCGCCCTCTTCTCTCTCAAAGACTTCATCACCGACCCCGCCCAGGTGGAAACACCTTTCACAGACCAACGGGGCGGTGAAAATGCCTATACCATAGGAGGAGCGAAAGCCACCCCGTACACCAAAGGCATAGTCATCAAAAACGGGAAAAAACATATAATGAAATAAGGTGTGTCCTTAAAATGAAACCCATATTCATCACCCTGCTAACCCTGTTGACCACCATGATACCCATCAACACCATCGACCCACCGCAACACACCCCCAAGGTGCGCCCTGCCACACAAGCAGGCAGCTTCTATGACAGCAACCCCAAACGGCTGACCCACCACGTGGACAGCCTCCTCGCACGTCATGCCGACACACCCGCACGCAGCGATGTCGCCGCAATCATCGTCCCACACGCCGGTTACTATTTCTCCGGCAACGTGGCAGCAGCGGCCTACGCCCTCCTCGACCCCTCACACACCTACAAGCGAGTGTTCCTCATCGGTCCCAGCCACTACGAATGGCTCGAAGGGGCGTCGGTGAACACCGAAGACGACTTCTACAGCACACCACTCGGACAAGTGCCTGTGGACCACGAGGCCGGCAAGCACCTCACCGCCGTGGACAGCGTCTTCTTCTACCGCGCCGAGGCCCACGACCGCGAGCACTGCCTCGAGGTGCAACTGCCTTTCCTGCAACGCCGCCTGGGACACGTGCCACCCATCGTCCCCATCATCGTCAACACCAACGACTATGGTCACCTGAGACGTATGGCCGATGCACTCCGCCCCTACTTCAACAGCGACAACCTTTTCATCATCAGCAGCGACTTCTCCCACTACCCCTCCTACAACGACGCCAGGGAGGTGGACGGCAAGACCCGCCAAGCCATTGAGAGCGGCGACGTGGCACAGCTTCTCGCCACCCTCGACAGCAACGCCCGGAGCAAGAAACGCAACCTCGCCACCAGCGCTTGCGGCGAGCAAGCCATCATCACGCTGATGCTCATGCTTGACGGCAAGCACGACATACGCCACCTGCTCTACCAAAACTCCGGCGACGCCCCCAGCCACGACCACAGCCGCGTGGTGGGCTACCACGCCTTCGCCGTCTTCCACCCGACAGTCAAAGGCAGCCAAGACCAAGCCGAGAACGCCGCTCCTGAAGACACCACCACCTTCATCCTCACCGATGCGGAGAAAGCCACGCTCAAGGAAATCGCCATGGGCAGCATCCGCACCGCCTTCGACAGCACCACCTACACCCCGCGCAACCTCACCCCCACCCTCCGCCGACACTGCGGCGCCTTCGTCTCCTTGATGAAGCACGGCAGCCTGCGCGGCTGCATCGGCACTTTCACGCAAGACACACCATTATATGAGGTGGTGCACGAGATGGCCCGTGGCGCCGCCTTCGAAGACCCTCGATTCCACAGCCTGCGCAAAGACGAACTGTCGGACATCGAGATAGAAATCTCTGTGCTCACCCCCATGCGCCGCATTCACAGCCTCGACGAGTTCCAACTCCACCGCCATGGCATCTACATCAGGAAAGGCTACCGCAGCGGCACCTTCCTCCCGCAAGTGGCCGACGAGGTGAACTGGACGAAGGAAGAGTTTATAGGGCACTGCTCCCAGGACAAGGCCGGCCTGGGTTGGAACGGCTGGCGTGATGCCGAGTTGTATGTTTATGAAGCCATCGTGTTCTGATGGAAGGACGCGAATGCCGTTATTACTCGCAGCAGGGCGATGGCAAGGTGGAATGCCTGCTCTGTCCCCACCACTGCCTGTTGGCAGAGGGCAAGCGTGGCCGCTGCCGCAGCAGGCGCAACGCCGGCGGCCGCCTGGTGAGCGATGCCTATGGCCTTCCCTGCGCCATCGCCATCGACCCCATAGAGAAAAAACCCCTCAACCAATTCCATCCCGGCACCCGGTGCCTCTCCATCGCGTGCACGGGATGCAACCTGAGATGCCTCAACTGCCAAAACCACGACATCTCGCAAGTGAGACCCGATGACGTGAGACGGGTGGAACTGCCACCTGCAGAGGTCGTCAACCTCTGCCAGGCGCATCACTGTCCGGGCATCGCCTACACCTACACCGAACCCCTCACCTATTTGGAATATATCACCGACACCGCCCGCCTCGCCCATGAACAAGGGCTGTGGAACATCCTGGTGAGCGCCGGCTATGTGTGCCAGGAACCCCTTCGCGACTTCCTGCCCTTCCTCGACGCCGCCAACATCGACATCAAGGCTTTTTCCGACGACGTCTACCAGAAGAATTGCGGTGCACACCTGCAACCCGTGCTCGACACCATCCTCGCCATGCACGACGCCGGCGTGTGGTTGGAAATCACCAACCTCGTCATCCCCGGCGTGAACGACGACATGGAGATGGTCGGGGCCATGTGCCGCTGGCTGGTGGAGCACGACCTCGCCGGCGCCCCGCTGCATTTCAGCCGCTTCTTCCCACATCACCGTTTGAGACACGTGCCGCCCACACCGGTGAAAACACTTCACCAAGCACGGGAGGTCGCACTTGAGGAAGGGATGGAGAGCGTATACCTGGGGAATGTGTGAGAGAGGATACCAAAGCGCATATTGCACAAATCACACCAAAATGTGCAAGATTTGACCTGAAAGGCGCACTTTTACACTTATTTTCTTTGCCACACGATGGAAAATGAGTACTTTTGCGGTCAAATTACACTTTTTCAACATTTTATTATTTTTTATGAGTTTGAACATTGTAGTACTTGCCAAGCAAGTACCCGACACACGAAACGTGGGCAAGGACGCGATGACCGCTGAAGGCACCGTCAACCGCGCCGCCCTTCCCGCCATTTTCAATCCCGACGACTTGAACGCCCTGGAGCAAGCACTCCGCCTGAAAGAGCAACATCCCGGCACCACCGTAGGCGTGCTCACGATGGGTCCTCCACGCGCTGGTGAAATCATCCGCCAAGGCCTTTACCGCGGCGCCGACACCGGTTGGCTGCTCACCGACCGCCTCTTCGCAGGCGCCGACACGCTGGCCACCTCCTACGCCCTCGCCACCGCCATCAAGAAAATCGGCAAGGTGGACATCGTCATCGGCGGTCGCCAGGCCATCGACGGCGACACCGCACAGGTGGGTCCGCAAGTCGCCCAGAAACTAGGTCTCAACCAAGTGACCTATGCCGAGGAGATATTGAAAATAGAAGATGGCAAGGCCACCATCCGCCGCCATATCGACGGTGGCGTGGAGACCGTCGTCGCCCCGCTCCCCGTGGTGGTCACGGTGAACGGCAGCGCCGCTCCCTGCCGCCCCTGCAACGCCAAGATGGTGATGAAATACAAATATGCCACCTGCCCCATGGAGCGCCCTGCCGACCTCGACGAACGCATGGCCAAACTCTATGCCGAGCGCGACTACCTGACACTGAACCAGTGGTCGGTGGCCGACGTGGAAGGCGACGCCAACCAGTGCGGCCTCGCCGGTTCGCCCACGAAGGTGAAGACGGTGAAGAACATCGTCTTCCAAGCCAAGGAGAGCAAGACCCTCACCGGCAGCGACGCCGACGTGGAGGGCTTGGTGAAAGAATTGTTGAACGAGAAAATCATTGGATAAAGGCCTCACCCCCAACCCCTCTACGAGGGAGAGGGGAGTGGTATGCAATGCATACTTGAAACTATTGGCACTTACCAAAATGTGAGACTGACCATGGTGAAAAGAGGGTATGAAACGGCATCTCCTGAAATCTATGACCTGTTGAAAAAATATGCAAGAAGCAACAGGCAAGGGATGACAGAAAGCGAGAAAGTGCTTTGGAATGCCCTCCGAGACAACATCCAGGGATATCGGTTCAGACGCCAACACGCCATAGGACATTACATTGCAGATTTCGTATGCCTCCCAGCAAGACTTATCATTGAAGTGGATGGGGGATACCATAATTCTCCTCAACAACAAGAAATAGACAACATGCGCACCGACTATATGGAGGGAAAAGGCTTTCATGTTGTTCGTTTCAGCAACGAGGAGATAAGTGCCGACATCAAAGGCGTTATCCAAATCGTCAAGGATAAATTGTATCAACAAGAAGAATAAGCAAAAACAAGAATAATAAACAAACAGAATAATGAATGCACAACCAAATGCGCAGAATTCAGGAGTAACCACTCCCCTCTCCTCTGGGAGAGGGGCCGGGGGTGAGGCCGTATTTGTATATTGCGAGATAGAAGGCACACAAGTGCAAGAAGTGTCACAGGAACTGCTGACCAAAGGCCGCAAGTTGGCCAACGAACTGGGTGTGGAACTGCAAGCCGTCGTCATCGGCACGGGCATCAAGGGCAAGGTGGAAGACCAAATCCTGCCCTATGGTGTGGACAAACTCTACGTCTTCGACGGCGAGGGACTCTTCCCCTACACCTCCGCACCTCACACCGACATCCTCGTCAACCTCTTCAAGGAGGAAAAGCCGCAGATCTGCCTGATGGGCGCCACCGTCATCGGCCGCGACCTCGGTCCACGCGTGTCGTCGTCGCTCACCAGCGGACTCACCGCCGACTGCACCGAACTGGAAATCGGCGAATATGAAGACAAGAAGAGTGGCACAGTCTACAAGAACCTGCTCTACCAGATTCGTCCCGCCTTCGGTGGCAACATCGTGGCGACCATCGTCAACCCCGACCACCGTCCACAGATGGCCACCGTGCGCTCAGGTGTGATGCAGAAAGCCGTCTATGAGGGTGAGTGCCGCAAGGAAGTGGCCTATCCCGAAGTGGGCAAGTATGTCTCCGCAGAGGCATTCGTGGTGAAAGTGCTCGACCACCATGTGGAGGCTGCCAAGCACAACCTCAAGGGTGCTCAGATCGTCGTGGCAGGCGGTTACGGCATGGGTTCAAAAGAAGGTTTTGACCTCTTGTTCGACCTGGCCAAGGTGCTCCATGCCGAGGT
>JAFWSS010000215.1 GCA_017524385.1 Prevotella sp. | reverse complement strand
GATAGACATTGACCTCGATGACGTCACCATCAGCGATGCTCAAGACAAGGTGACCTTCAAGATGCCTGACCAGATTCCGACAACGGCTGCCACGGGTACCATCAGACTGAGAACCTTGGGCGGCGTGGCAGAACTGCCGTTCTACCGCTACGACTGGATATTGGAGGACTTCGACGGCAATGGCACCAGCCAGAACTGGAACTGGGGTACCGATGTGCGCGGTGCCTGGTGGGATCCTGCTTCGTTCACCGTAGAACCTGCATCTGGCGGGTGGATTGGCTTCGAGGCTTACGCCGGCTGGTGGGATCACAACGTGCAGTTCAATGGCAAGCAGGCTCCTGCGGGCATTGATGCCAGCACACCGTTGACCGACCTCGAACTGCGCTATGAGGTCTATCTGCCTCAGATGCCGGCTGCTACCTGCTACACCCAGATAACCTTCATGGGCGGCACCGTTGACCGAACCGACATTGCCGACCAATACACGGGAAAGACCCTTGTCGGCGAATGGATGAGCGTGGCCATACCGCTGACGAAGTTCGGCGAAGGAACCTATGGCGACCTCATTGGCGCTGCTCCTGGTGACGACGGCAACTTCAAGATCTACCACGACTTCGAGAGCAGAGAGGGCGTCTGGTTCGCCGTTGCGTATGACAACTTCCGTATTTACAAAATCAAGTAACACAATATGAAGACATTAAAATATATGCTTATCGCAGCCTGCGCCATCCTGGCGCTGGCTGCCTGCAGCGACGACGACAGCATTAGTGTAAGCAATCCGAAGGTGCAGTTTTGCTCCGTTAACGACACAACCATTGCCGTCGGTCAGCTTACGTTTTCCAAATGGAGTAGTTTTCAGATGGTGGATATACAGAGCAACATCGATTGGCAAGTGAGCTGCGATGCCGACTGGGTTACGCTCTCGAACCACTCCGGCGTAGGTATGACTGGCAAGACACTCCACCTGAAAGTGACTGTGGCTGAGAACCCAACAGAGCAGAATCGTACGGCCAACATCACCCTGACGGGCAATGGACAGTCTGCGAAACTCGCCGTCGTGCAGAATGCCACCTACGTGGATCCCCTCGGATGGATTTCGGCCGAGGACGCCGGCAATGCCATGAAGATTGGTCTAAACCTATACAACACGATGGAGGCCTACGGCACATGGTTCGACTGGACGGGCGACCCCATCGAGACATTTCAGACCTGCTGGGGTAATCCGCTCGTCACTGCCGACTGGTTCAACGCCGTGAAGGCCAGCGGTTTCAACGCCGTGCGCATTCCCGTGACGTGGTTCCCCCATACCGACGATAATTTTCAGGTGACTGAAAAATGGATGAATCGCGTTGAGGAGGTGGTGAAATATGGACTGGATGCCGGTCTCTACGTCATCCTCAACGTACACCATGACACCGGTGGCGAATGGCTGGCCGCAGACCTGAGCAACATTGATGAGATCTCAGCGAAGTACGTCAACCTGTGGACGCAGATTGCCACCCGCTTCGAGCAGTATGATGACCACTTGATGTTTGAGAGCTACAACGAGATTCTCGACGAGAACAAGCAATGGGTGAATGCCAAAGGAGATGCCTTCATCGCTGTCAATCAGCTGGCGCAGGCCTTCGTCAACACCATCCGTGGCCTTGGCGAGAACAACCAGCACCGCAATCTCATTGTCAATACCTACGCTGCCAACGGCTCGCACGAGATGCTCGACCCATTCGTCATTCCAACTGACGTGATTCCCGAACACCTCATGGTGCAGGTACATAACTATGACCCTGCCGCTTTCTGCAAGATGACACAGGAACTGAAAGACGGTGAAGAGTTGCCAGTATGGACGGAGGCCTACCAGAATGAACTGGCAGCTGAACTGGATATCTTGATAGACTATTACAACACCAACCACGTGCCCATCGTCATCGGTGAGTTTGCTGCCAACGACAAGATAGCCGAGGAAGAGCGTGCCAAGTATGCCGAGTTCATGGTGACCTACTGCCGCCAGAAGGCTAACATCTCCTTGTTCTACTGGAACGAGATTATCAGCCGCACCACTTTCCAGCCTACTTATCCGACATTGATGAATGCCCTGCTGAAGGCGAAAGACTATTAATTATGAAGAAACTGATTCTATTATCCTTTGCATTAGCACTCTCTTGGGGGAGTGCTAATGCCGCTGACCACTATCGCAATCCTGTGATTCCAGGCTTCTATCCTGACCCAAGTATCTGCCGTGTCGATAGTGACTACTATCTGGTGAACAGTACCTTCGACTATTTCCCCGGCGTTCCCCTGTGGCACAGCCGCGACCTAGTGAACTGGGAGCAGATAGGCCACTGCCTCAGCCGCAAGAGTCAAGTGAACCTGAGCGGGGCACTCTCATGGGGCGGCATCTATGCCCCCACTATCCGCTACAACGACGGCACGTTCTATATGATTACCACCAACACCACCAATGGCGGCAATTTCCTCGTCTATACGGACAATCCCAGAGGCGAATGGTCCGACCCAGTATGGTTGGAGCAGGGTGGCATTGACCCCTCGCTCTACTTTGAGGATGGCCACTGCTACATGGTGAGCAATCCCGATGGTGG
>JAFWSS010000015.1 GCA_017524385.1 Prevotella sp. | reverse complement strand
GTGGTCTGTTGCCATGGTTTCCGCATGACGGGCATGGTCGACAGCCAGACGATAGTCTTCTTTTGCCCATGCTATGTTCGCAAGACTGGTGAGCGTCTGGCACATCATGTCGGTCATCTGGTTTTTCTCAGCGATATCGTATGCTTTGTTGATGAACCCGAGTGCTTCATCGAAGGTTCCTTCATTAATGAAAGCCACTTGTGCTGCGTATGTACCTGCATAGTCCATCAGGATGACATGGTTTCGCTCATCGTCAGGATGCTGCTCGTAGATGGCCAAGGCTTTCATCATCAGCCGCAATGCCTCCTCTGGATTGCTCTGCGACAATGCTTCCGCCAACCGCTGGTATGCGATATAACAGGTATGCCAATCCTCAAACGCTTCAGCCAAATGGATGGTTTTCCGTAACAAGGTCTCACCCAAGTGGGTGCTGTCGTTGGCCAAGGCTGTCTCTGCCTCCTCCAGACAACTTTTTGCTGTCTGATTATCGGCCCCCTTCTGTGACTGACTGCACGCAATCATCAGAATGCCTATAATGAATATGTATATGGACTTCGAATGCATAATAAATAATTCTCGGTTGCAAAGTTACATTGTTTTTTTCGAAAGTTGTATCAGTTGCCTATGGAAAATAAGCAAATAAGGATAAATCGTAAATTTCTAAAAACCAAAGCATTATAAAAAGTAGAGCGTCATGGCCTATGGAAAACTACCCTTCGTCAAGTGTAATAGGCCATCATGGTCACCAAAACTATTGAGAAAAATACTACAATGTACAATAAAAGTAGTATGTTTGTATATCAAAAAACACGGCACTGTATGTAAATAAGTTTGAGTCGATAGACAAGAACTACAAGAACCTTACGCTGCACAACACGTTCTTCCTGATTCTGAACGAGATGGGCAAGGACAGCAAGGCTATCAGCCACATAATGGGCATTTCGCAGGAATCCATCCGGTCAATCAAGCATAGGTTGCAGAAGAAATCAAGGTGATGAAGAAAGAGTGTGCACATAATCGCTTCGACAAGACGAATATGTTTTTCCCCTCAATCACAAAACAATGTGAGAGTCTTCCCAATGACAAGTTTATCCCACGGACAACAGTTCTTCGGCCAAAGCCTTGACCTCTTGTCCTGTTATGGGTTCATCAGACGAATACAACTCCTGTGTCAAGGGGCTGTTCATCACCAGTCCGACAGCATCTCTCGGCTCGATGTCATATACTGAGACCAGATAGGCGGCAAGGTCGGCCATCAAGTTCTCAAACTTCAAATACCTCTCATCCATATACGTTATTCTCTGATTCTCTATCTCGACGTTGCTGCCATGCAATAGTCTCATATGGCCTTCCTGAGTTTTTCGCGGTTCCTGTTGCAGACTTTGTCCAAATCGTTGAGTATGGTTTCACGCGGCAGGGTCTGCTCATAGGCGTAATTCTCTTCCAAAAACTGAATACCTTTATATATCAGCAAATAGCGGTAGGCATCGACAAAAGTCATCTTCTTGCTGTTGGCAAACCACGTCACACCGATAGTGACAAAGCGGACACGCTCAACCCTTCTTTCGTCTGGTTCCTTCGTCCCCATCACCTGGATGCTGATTTCCTCGCCCATGGCATCCATCAGCAGCGAGGCATCCTCGAACGAAATGTGAGTCTGTCCCTTCTCTATCTTGCTGATGCTGCTCTTAGGCAGGCCAACACGCTTGCCCAGTTCCTCCTGGGTGATTTTCTTGGCTTTCCTTGCCTGTTGGATTATCGCACCCAACATACTGCCGTTTTCTTTATTATCGAACTTATTCTTCATATTTTCATTCCTCCACTGCAAAAATATGAAAAATTTCCGAAATGAGAAACTTTTTGCTGATTTTTATCTATTTATCCCCCTTTTTAACAATATTGACAATGGAGACTTGAGGTGCAGAAATTGAAAATGCTACTTAAAGTGAATAAGCTTAGCATCAACGTTATGAAAATTGTTTTCCTATCACAAATCGTTATCAACGATAATAACGTCTTTTTTTCAAATACCTAAAGGCGGATTCCATGAACCTATGGAATCCGCCTGTTGGACGAAATCAGTATTCACCCTATGGGTTTCAATATCTCAATGCGCATGCCGAGAGACGTGATCATCTGCCAGAACTTGGCCACGCTCGGCACGATGTCGCCATTCTCCACACGAGAGATGTACGACTTGGTGGTGTTGGTCCTTCTTGCAAGTTCGGCTTGTGTCACTTTCGCCTCTTTCCGGGCTTCCAGCAACAGCTGACCCGTGTAGAAAGCATAAGCCTCCTCGTCGAATTTGTCACGTTCCGGGGTGCCAGGGGCTCCAAACTCAGCAGCCAATTCGGCACTTACATCATAAATGGGTTGTTCCTTTTTGCTCATAATACTCTTTCCTAATCCTGATTGCCTTTTCTATCTCTGTTTTTGGTGTTTTCTGAGATTTTTTCTGAAAACCATGGAACAAGACCACAATCTGTCCCTCGTCGAAAATGAAGAACACCCTGTAGATGTTGCTTTCGTATTTCATCCGTAATTCATAGAGATTTCCGTGCTCCTTGATGTGGCGGATGAATTTGACAGGCATGCGATCTTCCGTTTCGAGTAGAGAGATGATGTATTTCACCTTCCTGCTCTCTTTCTGGTTCAATGTGGCCAGAAAATCATGGTAATAGTTGCCAAACGCTATCACTTTCCTTCTCATAGTGCAAAGTTATAAATAAGTTTTAAAATAATGAAACTTTCTTTCCTTTTTTTTCGAAAATGGAAGATGAGGCATCTATTTCCATCGTCTTTTATGGCTACTCAATGCATCCTTCAGGTAGAATTTGGAAAAGCCAATTGAGCTTCACTATAATTCGTTCACGTTCGGAAGACCTCAAACAAGCTTAGCTTTTCTCTCACTTAATCACGATTTTTTTGCCGTTGATGATGTAGATGCCAGGAGGCAGGGTGTTCATGTCGGCAGCATTGTCGGCCACCTTGATGCCGTAGAGGTTGTATATTGCTTGGCTGGATGTGTCGGAAGGTGATTCAAGAAGATTGATGTCAGTGGTTCCACTTATGACCGGGCGAACCGTGTGGCCAATACAGCGGTCGTCTTGGCTAATATGGTTCGATTTTACATAAGTGGACAGGACATGAGCGTAGCGAGAACCATACGGACACAGTGTAGAAGACCAGTATTGACAGTGGTCGCCGGAGTAGTGGGCGTCATCCTTTCGGTAACCCGCCAAAGGTAAGAAGATAGTGCCACCATTAGGACCGGTGTAATTCCCACCACTGATACCATTCACTGAAGTACTGATATAGGAGCAGTTGTTGAGTAGTTCACATAATTGGTCTAAAGAAGGCATCACCCAAATGTCTCCCCATTTCACATGGGCTACGTCGTACTCTGTGCCAGAGATATCGGAGCCGATGTCGTGACAGGTTTCCATTGAACCGTCACAATGGATGTAGGTGTACCAATCATATATATGTTTTCCCTCCGTCTCGCCCCAAGCATAGTAGCCACCATATCCTTCAGGGATTGAGGCTCCCACGTTGCAGCAGGCCCATTTCGTACCGGAGGGCAGTCCGAGGTCGATGGCATGGGGGTGGTTGTCATCGGGGCAGGACGATGGATTGGTGAATCGCTTCAAATCTTCAATAGTGAAGATGCATTCGTCACCATCATAGCAGGAAAGCAACAGGGCTTGAGGACCGATTACATTCCACCAAAACGGGAGGTATGGGCCAGCCATACATCCAATTCCCTCTATCCAATAGTCCACCAAGGCATCCATGTACTCCATTTCTTCTTGATAAGCCCAAATGTCCATACACCGACGGCTTGTCCCGTTAAAGTCGAACGTTCTCACTTGCTTGATCTCCAATTGATCCGTATCGTTGATTTCCCCCTTGAATATGTCACCTGGCCGGAGATTGAAGTTAAAGGCAGTTTGCTCTGGGACACCATCCCAATGACATTCATAGATGCAGCCGTCCTCTTCACGAAGACCACAAACGAAACGGCCGTTATTAAACAGCTTCTTATAAGATACTCCATTCATGATGGTATCACCCTTCAACACAATGGTATGTGGCCAACCAACACCCCAGCGCCCCTTGATATCTTTATAATAACCCGGGATGGTATCCGACTCAGGTGGCTCGGAAGGAATGATGCTCACAATATTCCACACCCTGCCCTCGACAACTGTCAGCAGCGTGGTATCCTGGGCCATGGAAGCCATCTTCATGGCTATGGCAAGCAATAATAGCAGATATCTTTTCATCATCGTATAGTTTAAGTGTATCAATTTAGGAATTATTTCTGAAAACTTGTATTTATGTTTCCTTGTTCACCACTCGCTTCTATCTGTTAGAAATGTATATTCCTCAGCAGCGTTTTCTGATAATCTAACGTTCTTGTATGTAGAACAGTTCAGGAAGGTGAGTTGCTTCCAGACAATGTAGTGTCGGAAAAGCCATTCGTCTCGTCTCACAACGGATAGACCGTACCCTTATAGACTTTCTGGATTTTCTCCACTTCCGACGGCTGCACATAGACCTTAGTCTGAGTGCCCATGCCGTCGAACAAGTAGTTGGTGATATAATAAGAGTCGATGACTCCCCGAATATACAGGGACTCCAACTTGCACCCGGAGAATGACGAACCACCTATGATGTGTACGCTTTCCGGCAGGTCAAGCGACTTCAAGGCCGTACAATTCTGGAAGGCACGGGTCAGCACCCCTTTCACACCTTCCGGGATGTGGATTTCCGTCAGGCTGCTGCAATTATGAAACATTTGGGGATGGATCTGATTCAGTTTTGGAGACAGTGTCACGCTCTTCAGTGACGTGCAGTTTTCGAAGACAGCATTCTCCGTCCTTGTGACGCTTTCGGGCATCGCCACGGAAGTCAGGCTGCTGCAGCCTGCAAATAGTCGCCCGCCAAGGAAGGTGACACCCTGAGGTATCGTTACCGTCTTCAGACTCTTGCAATTTTCGAACAGCCCTTCTGCCAACATCCCGAGCTTGGATGAAAGTCTCACTTCTTCCAAGTTTGTACAGTCGTAAAAAGCGGAGGCACCCAAAGCAGTCACCTCGTCGGGCATCTTTACATCCACGAGATGATGGTTATGGGCGAAAGCATGGGCATCTATCCAGGTCACACCTCCGGGAACGGTGTAGGATGTGCGGTTGACGGCAGCGGGAAAAGAATGGAGCCTCGTCTTCTCCTTGTTGAGCAACACGCCGTCGACAACACACAAGACAGGATTCCCATCTTCCACCTCTATCGATTCCAAGGCCGCACACCCGATGAACGGGTTGCCATTAAAGCCATCCACCTCTTCAAAATCCATGTTCCTTACGGTTCGGGGTATGGTTATCTTGGTCAAGGCCGTGTTGTCCCTGAACGCATAGCGGCCTATGCTCGTCACGGTGTAGTTCTGACCCTCATGACCTACTGACGAAGGTATGCACACTTCACCAGTCCGCTCGCTCTTCGTCACCATGGCTTGATGAAAAGCCTTCCGCAGGGTGTAATTCATCCCATCGATGGTGACATCTTCATAAACGTCCTTGATCACCAAAGGCTCACCTTCCGTCAGTTCAACCAAGCCCTCATACCACCAGCATTTCAGGTAAAAGGTGCTGGGTTCCAGGTCGCGTATAGTGAACGACACATTGTAGGGGCATATGCAGTCCGCAATGTCAAAACCTGTGACAGAGGCCACATCGACAACCAAGGAACAAGGCGAGCCGTCATCGCCTCCGCTGACGCTGGTATTCACCGAGAAGTCGTATGTGCCACATGTACTGGTATAGTCAAGCAGTTGCACCGACAAGATGCCGCCCTCTTTTTCCAGGATGATCGTCGGTATCGGTTCTTCCTCATCCTCACCGTCGTAACCTCTCGTCCTCACCAGACAGCCACTGTTCTGTATATCAGACACGGTCAATTCATATTGGCCGTCGCTGTCGAGAATGATGCCTATGATTTCCGACACGTCGGTGATGTTGATGTCGCCATCATTGTTGGCATCGGCGACGGCGTGGATGAAGTCACGGTCCTTCTGACCCAGGATATGGGCCACCATCATGGTCACGTCGGTGATGGTGACGGCACCGTCGCCGTTCACGTCGCCCGTCTGGGCTGTAACAGGAACATAGTCTATCCACTCCATTGGCGAATCGGAGAAGAAAATCCTCTTGTTATCCTTTTCCACCCATAGCACCTTTTTAAATATCACGCCAGGGATGACCGGTTCCCACACCTTGTCACCCAGCAAGCATTCGTCCAATATTAATGCAGAGACTCGTCCAAGGTCGCGGATGACAACCCCGTCAAAATCCTCGAGGTATTGGTAACACTGGTCGCCCACCCGGGTGGCGTGGATGTTGTCGGCATCCCTCTCTTCCGTACAAAATGTAATAGCATTCCCATTAAAATAATTCTCCCTGATGTACTCCGTCTTGATGATGTCAGACGTATCCCAGTTGAAATCATACAACTTGATGTCTTCAGGGTATTCCGGCAGCTTGACCCATACTTGGCTGTCCTGCTCCCTCACAAGCTTGCCTTCGAATTTGCCATTCCTCAACACCTTGTTGTAGCTGACGTTGCTGATGATGGTGTCGGCACCTATTTCATACACACTTCCATATATGGTGTCCATGGGCATGTCCAGCTCGGCAAGCACCTCTTTCCATCTCATCCCTTCTGGGAAGTGTTTTTGTGAAAAGAGATTCTCCGGTGTCCCTTCCTGGGCATAAATCAAATTCAAGAAGAACAATGAGATGATGAGGATTAATGTCCTTCTTCCCGCCGTTGTCTTTTTAGTAGTTGATAGATTCTTCATGATTATGTCTATTTTAGCTGATGAATATTTTTAGCCGTTGTCGATATGGATTCTTCTTAGAAGGCAAAGTTATGAAAAAATACGTTTTGTTCAAAATTTATCGATTACACATTATTACACAAAATCAAAAGGGGTTGTTTTTCAACAAGATACAAGTTGGTCTTTTTACTCACTTTCCATTTGTCCAATAAAGATAAGAAATCCATAACCTTTTTTGTTCAAAGTTATGGATTCCGTGGTGTGGTGTCGGAGCTTGGTTCTTCTCTCACTTAATCACGATTTTGAGCGTCGCTCCAAATCGTTCACGTTCGGAAAACCTCAAACAAGCTTGGTTCTTCTCTCACTTAATCACGATTTTGAGCGTCGCTCCAAATCGTTCACGTTCGGAAAACCTCAAGCGAGCTTGGGTCTCCTCTCACTTAATCACGATTTTTTTGCCGTTACAAATGTATACTTCATGACTGGGTACTCCGTTGAGACGGCGGCCTGTCAAGTCGAAGATTTCGGAATTATCGCTCTTGTCATGGATGGTTGTTTGATGGATGTCCAAGGTCTCCAGAGATGCATCACCAAACGAGCTTTGGTCGGCTATCCGCTCGCCATTCAATTCGCAGTACAGGAAGTGTTCCGATGATCCCATATACTCGCCCCATAGGGCGAACATATTGAAACGGCCTCCCACTCCCTCTAGCCAATAGCCAGGGTAACTCTTGGGACCTTCTCCGTCTTGCTTAATGGATATTCTGCGCCTATCCCTGCCAAAAGAATAGATATTCTTCACCTCGTCCACTCGGAATTTCTCAGCACCATAGAGAAAGAGATTCGTCACTGTATCACCTTCCTGACGGGTGAAGTCGAATAGCAGCCATTCCTGCCACGGCTGGTTGACATATTGGGAATAGTACACCCACACTTTGCCGTTTTCCTCCCGACAGGCACATGGACTGTAAGTGTTAAAACCGGGACGTTCCTCCACAATTTTCTTGCACAAATGGCCGTCAACTATGGTGTCACCCTCGAAATAAGCCTTATAAACATAGGTGTTTCTCATATCGACATGAACATAATACCACACCTTGCCATCCACGATGAACGGCTCATATTCTTCCTGCGCCACCATAAGATATGGAAGGAATACCAACGCCATCAATATAAATGTTCCTTTATTCTTCATTTTTGGAAAACTCTAAGATATTTCGCCATTTTCTATGTTAATATTTGCACCTACTGGTGCATTAAAAATCACTCCACGTTTCATATGTACAAGTCCTTTGTGCTTAATGATAACATTGCTTGATGGATTCAATTTTATATCGGCATGCAATAACAATTTTCTTTATTTTACATATTTTTTCCCATTTTGGATGTAGATGCCTTGAGGAGCATTGGTCACCTGTCGGCCATTCAAATCGTACATCCTGCCAATTGTTGTATGTTCGATTGTCGGGGAGGCCACACCAAGGATGGCGAGAATATACTCTGACAAATGGTAAGAGGAATATTCGTAATGGATGTGAGGCTCTGAATTATGATCGTCAATAACGTCCATCAAATGCCCCCAAACAATAGAAGTCTTTTGAGGATTCAAATAGAATAACAATCCCCCTGTGGAATTGACACAACCGATACCTTCTATGATTTCACAGCCATTGCTTAACAATAAGGTTCTTCGTGACACGCCATCATTTGTGATGGTGTCGCCACATTGCGTGACTACAATGTCCTCACGGCCTTCCACATGAGGGAAACGGTCACCAGGCTGCATATTGTAGTCATACAACACGAGTTCTCCCTCCTCTGTCTCTTCGTAGGGCAGATAGGTGGCATCACCCACATGCTTCCATGAAGAGTAACCGCCAAGCAATTCCAGATATTCATCCTTCATCACGTAAACTTTCCCTTGGTCTTCACGGATGCATATCACTTGACGGCTGAAAGAATCAATATAAGACCCTCCATTCCAATTTTCAATAGTCAAATGCATCACATAATAGAAGTGACCTTTGTAATACTTCCTGTTAGACAAGTTGTAAAAGTATTTACGACTAATATAATAGGTCTCGCCAACATAGTATTTCCAAACTAACCCCTCGATGCTGTCAGTGGAGGTTTTCATCGTCACATCGATAGGGTACACCACATTGTTTCTTGTGGATTCCATGGCAGTGAACTCCCAGTCGAAGAACCCTTGTGCCTGCGAGGGAAGCACTCCCAGGAACAGGAAAAGTAAGGATTTCATTGTCTTCATCTTGTTGACTTTTAAATAGGATTAGATTGCACCACAAAATTAGGGAAAAAAAAACATCTTCCAAAATAAATCGATTACACATTTTACACAAAGTCACAACTATATGAAATCCTGTGATATGCAACGGCTAAGATAACGTCAGGTTGATGATCTTCTCATCAAAATCCCTTGCTCCCTTGTCGGCGTGGAACATCTTCTTGTTCAACCTTGCACGGAGGTTGGTGATGTTCTGGGGTGTCATGTTCATCAGGATGGCTATCTCTGATGGACGAAATCCGACCTTGATGAGGACGCACAAGTCGGTCTCATGACTCTGCAGCTCATAACCGGTGTTGCCCAATGTCTGTATGAAAGAGGGAAGATGCTTGACGGCGGCAGCCCTCAACCCGGCCAGTTCGGATGCACTTGCATATTCCTTCTTACCGACCTTTTGCTTTAAGCGTTTCACGATGTCGCTTTCCTCAAATTCATCCAACCGGTCATCGGGAGAACCGTTTCCCTCTTCCATTTGCTTGATTGTGTTTTGGAGCAGCTCTATCTCTTGGATCTTCCTGTTGATGGCCTTGCTCTTCCTGCTTCTGAGAATGAAATAAACACATAGGGCCAACAGGAGACACATGAACAGTGACATCTTCCATATCCCGGCCTTTCGCTTTTGATTCTCGGCCTCTTTCTTGCTTTGCGAATAGTCGTAGAGCGCCTTCATCTTGAGTACGGCCTCGGTCTGCAACTTGGCATTTGCCTCATCCACGCTTTGCACGTAAAGAGGTGCGTATTTCTTCACAGAATCAAGATTTCCCTTTTTGCTATAAAGTGAGAGAAGCCCTTTGCAGCCCTCGAATTGGAAGCCGTAAGCCAACGCCTTCCTGTAATGGTATTCGGCTGAGTCAAGTTGGTTGACACCTTCGAAGTACATCCCGCGAAAATATTCGTATTGCCTTCTTCGTGGTTCAATCTCTCCATTGGTGAACAGTCCTGAATGTCGTTCGAAATCCTCCATCATGGCATGCGCCTCATCGTACCTTCCCTGCTTGAGGCGAATGAAGATGGCAGAGGGGTAAACAGAGGCGGCTTCTTGAGAAAACCCGTTCTTAAGATAGAGGTCACGAGCCCGGAAAGTGGTTTCGAAGATTGCGGCGGTGTCATCCAGTTCGTAATACGGTCTCACATGGAGTTCGATGTATCTTATGTAATTACGGATGTCGTCCGCTTTCAATGAATAATATCCAGCTTTCTCCAATGCTTGTATTTCCTCCTTTGGCAAATTTTGAAGAGAAAATATCTTTGCCATTTGTCCATATACCCTATGTAATGTAGAATAATCGCAATCCGAAGTCGTGGTATCAGCATGTGCAACAGCCTCCATATACCTTTCCAATGCCTTCGGTGCATCGTTGAGGTCACGGGAAATGCATCCGTGAAGATAATGTGCCAAGACCTGATCGTTAGAGGTGCCGTTTCGATCGTAATACTCCACCACCTCCTCAAAAATGCTATCGTCAGGCATGGTGGCATAGGCCTTGTTCTGTGCCTTGGCCAACAATAGGAGGCTTCTCATGCTCTCCGACTTGTTGAGGGGGAGTTTGCCGCTACGTATGTCTTCCAGAATGATTATGGCTGAGTCAGGATGTTCGTCCATCAACGAGTCTGCCTTGAGAAACGCCTCTTCGCACCCTTGATGCTTGGTGCAAGCCGCAAGGAACAGCAGGAAGAAGAAGAGGATGCACCCCATCGCCGACATCCTCATTGGAAAAGCGTTTTCAGAAGTCTTACATCTTTTTTTATTCATATCACATATTGTGGTAAAAAACGAACATTGTCCTCATATCCCACTTAACACCTGTTACACACTTTATAAAAAATACACGAATGCCTAATTCACAATGACATAAAAACACCTTTCATATCATTCACTTGACATATTTCCTGCCGTTGCGGATGTATACGCCATGACCGGGAGCACCGTTGAGACGGCGGCCTTGCATATCGTAGATGCCTTGGTCGCTGGTTGGTGTCACATCCGTGGCGACAACCCCACTGGCGTCCATTTCACGTATGTCGTGGAACTTCCCCCAATAGGCATCGTTCATGTAGGTTTCCAGCGAACCTATAGGCACGTAAAGGACGGCATCGTATTGCTCTTCGAAAGGGCCATGTTCGGCGATTCCAGGGGGCGTTGGCTTGTAGACACGGATGGATGACAATGGTGAAAAGGCCAGGGACAGGTCTGCCATCTTCTCCATGCTCGACGGGATGGAGACCGAATTGAGCGAGGAACATATGCAGAAAGCCATGTCACCCAACTCCTTCACTCCTTCGGGTATCACCAAGGAATCCAATGCGACACATTCGTAGAATGCTGTGTATGGAATTTCGGATATGGCGCCAGATAGTTTCACGGATGTCAGTGAACTGCATCTCTCAAAGGCACTTCTACCCAACCGCTCCACTGACGAAGGCAACACGACCTCCTTCAGTGAAGAACAACGGTGAAAAGCCTTCTCTCCGATATTGGTCACGCCTTCAGGAATGCTGACGGAGGTGAGGTTGATGCATTTCTCAAATGCACTGTTTGGAACGACCCTTAACCCTTCGGGGAGTTCCATGGACTGAAGGGCGATGCACTCCGAGAAAGCCCCCTTGCCCATGACACGCAGTTGAGATGACAGGTTGATGGCTTCCAAGGCGTTACAATTGGCAAACGCCTTCTCGCCGATGGACACCACGCCAGAGGGAAGGGTGAGCGTTTTGAGTTTGTCGCAATCCATGAAAGCTTCTACACCGATAGTCGTCACGCTCTCTGGAACGGTGAAGCCCACGAGCGAGGGGCATTTAAAGAAGAAGTAGTCGGGGATTCTCTCCAACCCGTAGGGGATGCTGACTTCTTCGAGCGAGGCACAGTCGTAGAAGACACCATCGCCATAATGGAGCACACCGGAAGGCAGTGTGACCGACCTCAACGCCGAGCATCCGCCGAAGGCATTGTCACCGATGCGGGTCACGCCTTCCGCGATGACCAGGTGCTCCAGCGACTCGCAGTAGCGGAATGCGCGGTCGTCGATGACCCTTATGCTGGAAGGCAGGGAGACGGAGGCAAGCGACGTGCAGTTCCTGAAGGCATTGACACCAATGCGCTCCACTCCCTCGGGGATGGTCACGGCAGACAACGACGTGCAGCCAGAAAAGGCTTTGTCGCCGATGGTCGTCACACGGTATGTCGCTCCGTCGTGGGTGACGACATTGGGAATGTCCACCTCACCGGAATATCTCTCACCGGAGTCTCCTGCATAGGTCAGCTCCACAGTGGGAGGATCGTCAGTACCCAATATGTTGAAATAAAGACCGCCCTCCTCGAAGTCGTATGCCATGGATGGCAGGGGAAGGAACAAACATGACAGGAGAAAGGCCGTGAAATGTTTCGTGCGGGAATGGCCATGAGCCATACCATTGAAGTAATGTGGTATGTTGTTCATCGTCTTCTGGATTTGGTTTAGGGTTCAAAGTTAGGAAAAATTGTGCCACACTCCAAAAAATTCGATTACACATTTTACACAAAATCACAATCGTTTGTCTATCATTGAGATACAAAATCTATGATGATGCGAGGTTGATGATCTTCTCATCGAAATCCTTTGCCCCCTTGTTGGCGTGGAACATCTTCTTGTTCAGCCTTGCACGGAGGTTGGTTATGTTCTGGGGTGTCATATTCATAACGATGGCTATCTCTGATGGACGGAATCCGACCTTGATGAGGACGCATAAGTCGGTCTCATGACCCTGCAACTCATAGTCGGTGTTGAACAATGTCTGGATGAAAGAAGGAAGGTGCTTGGTAGCGACATCCCTTAGCTCGCCCATCCTTTCAAGGCCTGTCCTTATTGATTTTATCCACCACTTCACGGGTGACGAACATGGCAAAGTTGCTCTTGACATTATAAAAAATAAAGCCGTCCAAAGCGGTGCTGAAGATGTTCAACTGTTTCATTCTTCCATGATAGAGCTGGAAATTACACACATCCGTAGGTGTGATGTATGGATTGTCCTTCAGGTGGGAATGCATGGCCATCTCCCCATCATTGGGGGTGGCGATCAGTGAGTGGTGATACCGGCGGAATGCTGTCGGATTGCCATCATTGTCGAAATCCACACTGAAGTCATTGCCGAAAGGGATGATCCCAGAACGTTCCACGCCTTGGAGCATGTACATTCGAGTGGTGTTTTCATCTATGCGGACGAAATCAAAATTTGGCCGTCCATAATCAGGGTCGTAACGCAGGCTGTCGCCATAGAGGTCCAAGGCGCTCTCCAACATCTTGTTCTTCTTGTCTATTACCGATTGTTCCATTTCGGTGATGGGACGCTTGTCATATGAAATGACTTGTTCCTCACTTTTTACGTCATACCGCAGGTCTAAGATGATATTCTTCTGTTCCTTGTCCAAGAACAACACTCTCCATATGTTGTTGGTTGGTTGCCATATGGCACTTCCACCGATGTCATCGATACTGTAATGCGCAAACAAGGAGTCAGTAGAAACCCAATTTACACGTTCGGCAATGTACAGGTTGTAACCTTCGACGCAGATGCTGTCAAGTGCAGCCTGGATCAGTTCTGGCTTTGGCCGCTTGACCTTTTTCGAGGGTATCAGTTTGTGCACTGAGCAAGAAGCCAGGCAGATGGTCATGGCTACGACTATTGCCATAGCCATGAGACGATGCATGGATGTCTTTTTCATATGACTATGGGGAATGTTTTCATCTGGCAAGAGTCTGCAACGTTTTCTTGCCGTTTCTGACGACCACGCCACGGGTGTTGCCTGAGGTGCGCATGCCGTTGATGCTGTAGGCCGGGCTGTCGCTCCCCTCCGCTTCCACGGAGACGATTCCGGTCGCCTCCTGCGGAGCGAGTCCCTCACAGAAGGCGTCGGCCAACATCACGTCGCAGACCTTCACGTCTCCACCGCCTGCGATGTCGAGATGGAGCAGCGCGTCGCCCCCTGAAAGCGGTTCGCCGGAGAGGGAATAGACAATGATGCGATGGAGACCGCCGCCAAGGCCGCAGGTCTCCACTTGGTGGCTGCCGCCTTTGCACAGGGAGGCACGAGTGAGCGAAGCCCCCTGGGGCAGTTCCACCGTCATCTCCATGGCAGTGTAGCGGGAGGCGTTGTCAAGACACAGGTCGACCCCGCCGGGGACGGAGACGGCCGTGACGCAGTCGGATGTCACATGGGCGGGGGCGATGTTCGGGATGTGGTGCAACACGAGGTCCACGATGCCCATCACGTCGGAGATGTTGATGGTGTTGTCGCCGTTCACGTCGGCGTTCTCGGCATGGAAGTCTTTCACCCTCTTGCCGAGGATTTCGCTCACCGTCATCATCACGTCCACCACGTTCACGTCGCCGTCATGGTTGACATCGCCCAACGGGTTGCCGGAGATGGTGATGGGGAAGGTCGTGGGTGCCACTTTCAGCACCTCGTAGTCGAGGTTGGAAAGGATGATGTTGCCCACCGCGCCCTGGAGTTCGCCCACCGACAACACCTCGTCCGCCTCCAGGGTGAGGGTGACGACGGAGCCGGAAGCGCCATCGATGGCCTTGTCGTTGTCCAGGAAGAACGCCACCAAGGTGTAAAGACGCTCCCGGTTCTCCACGACTTGCACCTTCATGCCGTTGCAGCGGTCCGCCAACGTGCAGGCGTAGCCTTCGCCGTCCTCGGCGAGGGTGACGCCTTGGGGAAGCGTGATGTCGAACTGGAAGGCGCTGACCTTCTCGTCGCCGTTGTCAAGGTTCAACGACAACCTCGAGCTGCCGCCGGGGGTCAGCATCTGGGCTTGCGCCGTGAGGGTGCAGGAGCTGAACCCGGGGACGGCATTCGCCTTCTTGACCAGGAATTTGAAGTCGTCGAAGTAGTAGTTGTTGGCTTCTTCCAATACGGCAAGGTTGAAGGCTATGGTGTGCATCCCTCCCCAGGCTTGCTCTTCGGTGATGGTGCCGGTCCTTTCAATGGCCGACCATTGTTCCGTGAAGGGGATTTCGCCCAGCATGTCCCAGTGGTTGTACACAAACGGCTTGTTGAAGGCCTGGGTTAAGCCTACGGCGGGCTTGTCGGCACGCACCCTGAAGGAGATGGAGTATTTGTCGCCCGGTTCCAGGTTCTCTGATATGGTGAGGAAGAACTGGGTGTCAAAGGTTTCGAGGAATTCCTCAACAGTTTTGTTTCTTGAACTCACCACGATGCACCTGTTTGCGGCATCTGTCGGGTCTGCGACGAGCCGGGCGGGGCCGTCGCGTCTTTCACCATCGACCCACTCCACGGCATAGAAGCAGGACACGTCGTCCCCCTCGCAGTTGCCGTTGACCACCTGGTCTACATATCCCTGTGCATGTGCGCCTGCCGACAGCAACATGGCAGCGAGCAAAAGGTAAATCTTCTTTTTCATATGATATTCATTTAAAGGTTGGTATCATCGTGTTTGGTTGTGACAAAGTTATGAAAAATCTCGTTTTGTTCCAAATTATATGATTACACACTTAAGTTTCGGAAGTGAAAATGCCTTACAAAACTGTAATTTATCTTGTATGGCAACCGGTTGTGAAGTGAAGCCCGAAGGGCTGGGACGACCACAGACAGGTGGTGGAGCGAAGCGTAACCCCTGCTTGACGATGATATGAAATCAACAACCCCGAAGGGGTGACAGAGCAACGAAATGAAGTGTATGAAGTTGTCATTCTGCCACCCCTTCGGGGTTGTTGTTCACACCACGCTTTTAGCAGGGGTTCCGTGCTTCGCACTCCACCGCCTGCCTGTACTCTGACCACCCCTTCGGGGTTCGTTCAACATCAAACCAAGATACAACAAATAAAGTATTAAGCAAAAATCCTTACAAATGGAGG
>JAFWSS010000014.1 GCA_017524385.1 Prevotella sp. | reverse complement strand
GCACCAAGACAGCTGGCTCACTCCAACTGACGGCCATTTCCGACGGTTTGAAAGAGAGCATACTGACTCTCAAAGCGCAATAATGTAGATTGTAACAAATGAATAGCCTCGCGTTACAAATGAATTTGCCCATATGCATATGAAATACTATCTTTGCAACGAAAATTGAAAACTAAAACGAATATGAAACGGATTCTGAACCTTCTACTGCTTCTGATGGCCACGACATCAAGCGTTACAGCTGCCGAGGATATCACACTTTCGGTCAGCGACATCGTCTTCGACTGGGGTGGCTGGGGTGGCCAGGCCAACGCCAGCGAGAACAGCATCACCTTCCCCAACTGGGCAAACAACTATTGGGTCATCGACAACCTCAGCACCGACGAGTACACGCGTCTTGACATGGTGTTTGCCCAACCCGTGAACTACTATCGTATGGTGGTAAAGGCCGTCTATAGCGATAATGGCGAGACAGAGAGCGTGGTCAACTATGGTGCCATGAACCACAGTCTGAAGTTCGAAAAAAACAAGACGCTCGTCAAGATTGTGATGTTCCAAGGCGATTGGGAGGGACTCAACAAGGTAAACGGCGAAGACGTGACGGCCAAGGTCTACTTCGAGAGCATCACCATCCTCACCAAGGAGTCCGCCGACAGTTCCATCATCAAGACAGTGGTCTCCTCTCCCAAGTTAGGCACAGGCATGGCCAACCCTCTGTTGGACTTCCAATTCTGTGCAGACCCCACGGCTGTGGAGCATAACGGCCGTCTCTATGTATATGGCACCAACGACCATCAGCAGTATGACGAGGGAGCCGAAAGCAACACCTACGAGCGCATCAAGTCGCTGGTGATGATGTCGACCGACGACATGGTGAACTGGACCTACCACGGTCTGATTCCGGTGGGCACGGTGGCACCCTGGATCATGGCCTCATGGGCACCCAGCATCATCAGCCAGCAGCAAGCCGACGGCAGCACCCTCTTCTCACTCTACTTCTCCAACAGCGGATGGGGCACAGGGGTCATTCAGGCCAAGTCGCCCGTTGGTCCGTGGACGTCACCACTCAACACCAGCCTCATTGATGGTAATAACGAGACGGTGAAAGGCAGCGGTGCCATCTTCGACCCGGGTGCCGTCATCGACGACAATGGCGACGCATGGCTCTCCTTCGGCAACTCTCAGGGCTGGATAGCCAAACTCAACCCCGACCTGCACTCTTTCGCTGAAGGCCCGGTAAAACTGCTGTCACCTTATCATTTTGAAGCCAATGAATTGAACTATATCAATGGCACATACGTCTATACCTACAATAACGACTGGAGTGAGCACACCCCATGGAACTGGGGCGGCGAGAAGCCAACGCAGTGCAGCATGAACTATTTCACGAGCAAGACACCGCTTGTCACCGACTCATGGGTCTATGGGGGCAACTACTTCAAGAACCCCGGCGACAACGGCATGGGCTACACCAACAACCACAGCCACCTGCACAAGTATCAGGGCCATTGGTATCTGTTCTACCAGACCAACTTGCTTGAGCCTTCATTAGGTTCCAAAGGCGGTTTTCGCAGCATATATGCCGACGAGATGGAAGTGGATGAAGAGAATGTCATCCTCCATGAGTGCATCCCCACGAAAAAAGGTGTGAGTGCCATCAAGAACCTCGACCCATATACCATGCAGTACGCCGCCACCTCTGCCGCCACCCTCGGCATCCTCTATCAGCAGACCGAGGAGCCCGGACACATGGTAGCCACGGTGGGCACCACCTGCATCACCGCCGACACACCAACCGAAGGCATCATCGAGGTGCGCAATGTGGCGTTTACAAGCGGCTCCAACACGATGAAGTGTCTGGTAAAGGGAGAAGGCAGCGTCACATTGCGACTTGACGACAAAGATGGAGCCGACTTTGCCACCATCAGTAGCACCGGTGATGGCTGGCAGGAAAAAACTGTCAACACATCCAGCACCTTGAGCGGCACACACGACATCTACCTGATTCTGAAAGGCGACGTGCAGTTCGACACCTGGCAGTTCGTTGGCTCGCCAGACGGACTGGAGAGCCTCACTCCCAGTTCCTCTCTGAAGCGCGGAGAGAGGATATATGACCTTCTGGGGCGCCGGCTCTCCACAACATACCCCAACAACATCTGTATTGTGGACGGTAAGAAATACCTGTCCAAGTGAATGAGAAAGGAATGAGACGGATTCTATCAACCTTCATCTTGCTTTGTGCAGTCGCCATCAGTGTGGCGACTGCACAGACTGCTTATTGGATAACTGCCGATGATTCACTGCGCAATGAACCGAATACGTGGATGGAGTTCCGCAAGGATTTCACGCTGAAAAAGAGACCGAAGAAGGTCGAGGCACAGATTGCCGCCGACTCGAAATACTGGCTGTGGGTGAATGGGGCGTTAGCCGTGTTCGAGGGAGGGTTGAAGCGGGGCCCCAACCGCACCGACACCTATTACGATGTGGTTGACTTCTCACCATATCTGAGGAAAGGGCACAATGATGTGCGGGTGCTGCTGTGCTACTTCGGCAAGCCAGGCTTCTCGCATGTCAGCAGCGGACAGTCTGCCGTCATCGTTGATGCCTCGTCCATCGGACTGGTAAGCGATGCCTCATGGCAGAGCCAGCGGTTGAAAGCCTATCAGACCTGCGGCGAGCCATACACCAATTTCCGTCTGGCAGAGTCGAATATACGGTATGATGCGAGGATGGAGGGACAAAACGACCTGAAACCATCGCTCGAAATCGGCACATGGGGTGATGGCGCTTGGGGCAAGTTGGCTGTGCGCCCCATCCCCCAATGGCGCGATTACGGCGCAAGAACCGCTCACTACGACACGGGTGAAGATGACCAAGGCAATGTGGTGCTCTCCGTCCGACTGCCCTACAACATGCAGATGACACCTTGCATTGACGTGACCGATGAGGCCGAAGGCACCTGCATACGCATTGAGACCGACCATGTCAGGGGCGGTAGTGACAACTGCGTGAGGGCAGAATACATCACCCGCAAGGGACGGCAGCGGTATGAGTCCTTGGGCTGGATGAACGGCGACGTGCTGCGCATCATCTATCCCAAGTCGGCACGGCTGACCGTTCACAGCATCAGTTACCGTGAAACAGGCTATGACTGCGATTTCGAGGGGACTTTCACTTGCTCCGACAGCATCATCAACCGCTTCTGGCAAAAGGCCATGCGCACACTCTATGTGAATATGCGCGACAACTACTTCGACTGTCCCGACCGAGAGCGGGCACAGTGGTGGGGCGATGCCACCATCCTGATGGGTCAGAGTTTCTATCAACTGTCACCACGTGCCAATGCCTTGGTGCGCAAGGCTATCCACGAGTTGGTGGATTGGCAGAAGGAGGACGGCACGCTCTTCTCGCCCATCCCTGCCCAGAACTGGGACCAGGAACTGCCTGCACAGTCGCTGACCTCCATCAGCACCTATGGCTTCTGGTACTACTATATGCACACTGGCGACCGCGAGACGATGGCGTATGTCTATCCCGCCATGCGCCGCTACCTCTCCCTGTGGACGCTCGATGACGACGGACTGACCTATGAACGGCAAGGCGGATGGCCCTGGGGCGACTGGGGTACCGACGTGGACATGCGCCTGATACTCGCCGCATGGCATTATCTCGCCCTGCAGTCGGCCATCAATGTAGCCGAACTGACCGGACACGAGGAGGATGTCTCCGATTACAAACAACAAATGCAGTCGGTCATGACCGCCTTCAACCGTTGTTGGAACGGCTACGCCTACCGGCATCCCACCTATCATGGCGCCACCGACGACCGTGTGCAGGCGATGGCCGTGGTCAGCGGACTGGCAGACAGCACGAAGTACGAGCGTATCTACGAGACCATTCGTTCGCAGGAATATGCCAGTCCATATATGGAGAAATATGTCTATGAAGCCTTGATGCGAATGGGTCATGGCGACTATGCCCTGGAACGATTCAAGAAACGCTTTGGACAGATGATTGCCGACACCTGTCACACCACACTCTATGAGGGCTGGCAGGAAGGCGGCTATGGCGGAGGCTCCACCAACCACGCCTGGAGCGGTGGCATGCTCACCGACATCTGCGAGCAGATCCTGGGCATACGTCCCGCCGTCGCTGGTTGGAAAGAGGCCATCATCCATCCTGCTGTCAGTCCCATCCATGAAGCCACCATTGCCATCCCGACAGTCAATGGCAAATTGGTGTATGGCTTCAAGGATGAAGGCAACATTTTCCATGCCACCATCAGCATCCCCAAAGGCATGACAGTCCACTTCATCGCCCCTGATGGCTACGCATCAAACAATGGGCATGAAATGTCGTTGAAATCAGGGACACACGAACTCGTATTCCACAAGCAATCACCGTAAACGACACACATTCTGCGTTTTGTTACAGATGAATAGGCATATGTTGCAGATGAATATGCCCACACATGGTAGAAAGGCTACTTTTGCAGCAAAATACTATTTCATCTCAAAACAAAACGTATATGACACTAACAAGAATTAAAAGACGAACCGACCGTCAGCAATGGAGAGTGGTACTTGCCGCACTATTGTTGGCGGTCGGCTTTGTGACAGCCTCGGCACAGAACCGGACTGTAACAGGCAAGGTGACCGATGCCGCAGACGGGGAACCTCTGATTGGAGCCACCGTGACGGTGAAGGAAACCAAGGCGGGTGTTGTGACCGACCTTGACGGACACTATTCGACGAGCATCGCCAGAGAGCAGACACTCGTAGTATCGTACATTGGCTACGAAACGAAAGAAGTCAGGTACACAGGACAGCCGACCATCGACGTGGCACTCTCTGTCGATGCCGGCACGCTCGACGAAGTGGTGGTTGTGGGCTATGGCGTGATGAAGCGCTCCGACATCACCGGTTCGGTGGTGTCAGTCGGAGAGAAGGACATCAAGAAATCGGTCATCACATCGGTGGACCAGGCTCTTCAGGGGCGTGCCGCCGGTGTGCAGGTGACACAGAACTCTGGTTCGCCCGGTGGTGGTATCTCCGTGGCCATCCGTGGCGTGAACTCGCTCAATGGCAATGAACCCCTCTATGTCATCGACGGTGTGGCCATCGACGGTCAAACCAACGGCAACAGTTCGGCACTGTCGAGCATCAACCCCTCGGACATCGTGTCGATGGAGGTGCTGAAGGATGCTTCTGCCACGGCCATCTATGGTTCACGAGCTTCCAACGGTGTGGTGCTCATCACCACAAAGAAGGGCCAGGCAGGCAAACCGACCATCGGCTACGAGGGGTACTATGCCGTGCAGAAGATTCCCACGAAACTCGAGACAATGAACCTGCGCGAGTATGCCGTATTATATAATGAGCGCGTAAAAGCATTGGGATGGGGAGAGCGCGAGGAGTTTGCCGACCCCTCCGTGCTGGGCGACGGCACCGACTGGCAAGGTGAGATCTTCCGCAGTGCACCGATGCAAAACCATCAGGTGTCGGTTAGCGGTGGCAGTGACAGCGGCCAGTACCTCATCAGTGGCGGCTATCTCTCGCAGGACGGTATCGCCGTAGGGTCAAATTTCAAGCGTTTCTCGTTCCGCATCAATGCCGACTCGAAAATCAACAAATGGCTTCAGGTGGGCGTGCAGAGTTCCTTCTCACGCACAAAGAAGACCAACACCATTGACAACGGAAATGTGATTGAGACTGCGTTGAAGCAGTTGCCTGAAATGCCTGCCCGCAATCCCGACGGCTCATGGGGCTATCAGGAGACCAACCAGTTGGCCACTTACTATTCCAATCCGCTGGCCGATGCATTGACCCGTGAGAACTACGACAAGGGCTTGCAACTGCTACTCAATGGCTTTGCCAATGTAACCATCTGCAAGGGTCTGTCGCTGCGCATGGAATATGGTGGTAGTTACAACTACGGCAACGGATATTATTTCCAGCCCAACATGACTTTGGGCAGTTGGTCGCAGACCAGTTCGGGCAGCCGCAGTTCGTCGAACAGCACTTATTGGTCGTTCAAGCAGTACCTGACCTATATGAACACCTTCGCCAAGAAGCATAGTCTGAACATCATGGCGGGTCATGAGGCTCAGGAGTCGGAATGGGAGAATTTGTCGGCCGGGCGCACCGGTTATCTCTTCAACAGCGTACATGAACTGAACGTAGGCGACGCGAAGACAGCCACCAACAACAACCAAAAAGGCTCGTCGAGCATCGAATCGTACTACGGTCGTCTGAATTACGCCTTCGACGAGCGCTATCTGCTGACAGCGACGCTGCGTGCTGATGGCTCATCGACATTCGGTTCGGACAACCGGTGGGGCTGGTTCCCCTCGTTGGCTCTGGCATGGCGCTTCAAGCAGGAGGCATTCCTGAAAGACGTCGGATGGTTGTCTAACGGCAAGTTGCGTTTCGGCTGGGGTCTGGTAGGCAATCAGAACGCCGGCGCCTATGCCTATGGCGCTACGATGGCCAATGTGCCTACCGCCTACGGCACAGGCTTCTATCCCAACAATTTTGCGAACAGCAAACTGAAGTGGGAACAGACTAAGGCCTGGAACATCGGTTTGGATTTGAACTTCCTGAACAACCGCATCGAATTCATCTTCGACGCCTATCTGAAGAATACCGACAATCTGCTGATGCAAGCCGCCTTGCCCACGTATGTCAGCGGTGTCATCAGTTCTCCCTGGGTGAACTCCGGAGCCATGCGCAACAAGGGATTCGAGTTCACGCTGAACACCGTGAACATCTCCAACAAGAAATTCGAGTGGACCACCGGCATCACCTTCTCACTGAACCGCAACAAGGTGACACGCCTGTACACAGAGAGCGCCGGCATGCAAGGCAACATCGGCGGACTGACATACACCTACACCACCGTTGGCGAGCCTGTGGCTCAGTTCTACGGCTATCAGGTCATCGGAATGTTTGAGAAGGAGGACGATTTCTACCAGAAGGACATCAACGGCGACTACCTGCTCGATGCCAATGGCGACAAGATGATGGTAGCACTGCCTGAAGGGAAGGAAGTGAATGAGGGCACAGGCGTCTGGTATGGAGACTACATTTACAAAGACTTGAACGACGACGGCGTCATTGATGAGCAAGACCGTTCCTTCATCGGCAACCCGGAGCCAAAGTTCACCTTCGGCATCAGCAACAACTGGCGTTGGAAAGGCTTCGACATCAATCTCTTCATCACCGGTTCGGTGGGCAACAAGGTGTTCAACTACCTGGCTCAGCAGCAGTCGAACCCGACAAACAGATGGGTGACGCTGAAGTCGGTGTGCGACTTTGCCAAATACGACTTGATAGACCCCGATGGGGAGCGCACTTTAGACAACATGCGGATGACAAACCCGGGGGCAAGCACCTACCGCATCGATCAGGCAACGGCCAATGAAAATGCCCGTATGAGCAACATTTTCATAGAGGATGGCACATACGTGCGCATCAAGAACCTGGCCATCGGCTATACTTTGCCGAAGACGTTGCTGCGGAAGGTGGGCATAGAGAACGTGCGCGTCTATTTCAATGTGCAGAATCTCTACACGTTCACCAAGTACAATGGTTATGACCCCGAGGTGGGTTCCTACAACCAAAATGTGCTGCTGCGTGGTGTTGACTACGCCCGCTATCCCTCACAGCGAATCTTTACGTTTGGTCTCAATCTGAGTTTATAACCTTTAACAGACAAACAAATGAAACACTTTCCATATATCACGATAGCCACGGCGCTGCTATTGGCGATGACCGCCGTCTCGTGTAGCGATGATTTTCTGGACAAGACACCGGAGGGAGAATATGTAGAGGACAACTTCTACGATTCCGACGAAGCCATGTATGCCTCCACGGCTCCGCTCTACAACCGTGCCTGGTTCGACTATAACACCCGCGGCATGTTGCTGCTCGGAAGCCTGAGAGCCAACGATGCCTACTCTCCCTACAACTGGCCGGAATATGGCATGTTCACCGTCACTGCACTTAATGAATACCTGAGCGACATCTGGGCAGGCTTCTTCTCCGTGGTCACCATGGCCAATGCAACCATCGACAACATCGAGACCAAATCAACCGCCAATGTCTCCAAGGAAGCCAAGACGACAGCCATCGGTGAAGCCCGCCTGATGCGTGGTGTGGCGCTGTTCTATGCCATGCACGTGTGGGGACCCCTGGTGCTGTTTGAGCACAACCAGGAGGTGGTCGACAATCCCGTTCGTCCCCGCAACCCTGAGGAGGATGTGTTTAGGTTCATCATCAACGACCTGACGTATGCAGCGGAAAACCTGCCCGACAAACCCTTTGCTGACGGCCGCGCCACATGCTGGAGTGCCAAGGCGATGCTGGCAAAGGTCTATCTTGCACGCTCGGGCTGGGACAAGGCGCAGCGCGACGAGGCGGATCTGGCACAGGCCAATAAGTATGCTCTCGACGTGATAGAAAACAGCGGTGCCAAACTGCTCGACGATTATCACAACCTGTTCAAATACCGTTACAACAACAACGAGGAGTCGTTGTTGTCCTGCCAGTGG
>JAFWSS010000214.1 GCA_017524385.1 Prevotella sp. | reverse complement strand
CCACCCCTTCGGGGTTGTTGATTTCATATCATCGTCAAGCAGGGGTTACGCTTCGCTCCACCACCTGCCTGTGGTCATCCCAGCCCTTCGGGCTTCACTTCACAACCGGTAGCCATACAAGATAAATCCTAGTTTTGTAAGGTGTTTTTACTTCCGAAACTTAAGTGATAAGTATTGGGGTCTTCGAGGAACACCATCTCGTCGGTGGCCAGGGAAACTGTCTTGTCCTTGAGTTCAGGGTACTGTCCGATGATGTCCTGATAGATCTTGTTGATGAAGTATTTCTCTGCCATGATATGCCTTTTGGGGTTCAGTTTACCGAAGATGACCTCACGGGTGTATTAGCAGACCTTGATGTAATCGGAATCCGTGAACATTCCGATGAAATCCTCGTAGGTGTTCACATGGAGAACAATTATCTACGGCACTTGCTAGATATGTTTATGTAAAGCAAGGCAACAGGCGAAAAGACAGTATACGTTGCTCTACCAACTGAGCTACATGGAATTTCTCCCACGGCAGGAATCGAACCAGCGACACACGGCTCATGATGCGAAGTAAGTCTCATCTACGGCACTTGCTTATAACTTGTGAGGCGACATGCGAAGAGGTTTTCTGAACTACACCAGCGAACTGGCGGCGGGAGTCGGACCCGCGACTTTCGAAACCGTAATTCGACGTTCTAACCACTGCGAAGCAATCCTCTCCTACGGCACTCACAATATAACTGAGTGCAAAGTTATGACACCCCTACGCATTGTTTTTGCATAGTGAAGTGTAAATTTGAAAAAAACTGCAAAAAAGTTGAAGGACGGGCAGAGCAGACACTTAAAATAGCCCATCTACCCGTCACCTATCTATCCCGAAACCCTTCATTCAATATCCCTTTGCCCATTAGTGTTATGGCCAGCACAGAAAAGCCGACAAGCAGAGAAAGGAAGATATAGAGCACATTGTCCTCCCATCTTTTGATGGTATCAGGTTGTCGAATTTCGAGCAGAATCTGGTGCTCCGGACTTATGACTCCATGGCGAGTGTTGCATGTGGCAGCAATAGTTTGGTATTGCTCGAAATGGTCACTTTGGTGGAGAACCTTGAAGAAATGCGCAGAGGGAGCCACTCGCTTTATTGAGCCTCCTTCCCGGTTGACGAAATCTGTTTTCCATTGTTGCAACCTATTTTCGGATATCGTTCCGTAGGGATGTGTCTCTTTCGTCCGTGTACAAAGGAACACGCCTTTCTTGTTTTTTAGCGGACAGGCCTGATATAGCAAAAAACGAATGTGGTCGGAACCTCGACGACTATGTATGACGGCAGCATCAAAAAGATAGTTGCATGAACTTGTATCAGGTTCAATACTTTCTATCAGAAGATAATCCGCCCTCTTGATTTCTTCGTTTGATAGTGTGGTGATACTATCGACCTTCACTACCTTGGAACAGGCTTCTCGTACAATAATCCCGGCATTGACAAACACCAATGTGCCGGTAAGGAAAATGACAAACATCACGAATGGTTTCCATTTGTCTTTCATGGCATCAACTTTATGACGTAGAAGAAACACTAACAAACCGCCAAGCAAAATAGGGATGACCACTCCGCGTATGATATTCTTGACAAAGGGTAGCCAGTCATACTTCTCCCAAGCCAATATGATGACTGCAAATGTCAAAGCAACAGCCACGATATTCAACAAGGTCTTACCAAGTATCGTGAATACAATTGTTTTTCTTTCTTCTGGTTTCATTTCCTCTCCATAAAGTGATTGAAGTTAGATGAAGGTACTATAGAATAGATGAACCCCAACCTATTGATAGCTCATGCGGAAGGGATGATGGATGCAAAGATAGGTTATTTTTGAATATTCATGAATAGACAATCATCTTTTTATGAAATAAGACATAAATAAAACACATTTTTATGGTTCTACGCAAATTGAATACGTAGAAATTGCCTATCTTTGCTCTTGCATTGGATACAAAGGTAATAGAGATGAACAATTTTGATGTTATCCGTCAAGACGGGAGGTTGCTTTATGAATACATCCGGGGCAGTCACCTTTACGGACTCAACAATGAGGACAGCGACATCGACACAAGCGGTGTCTATGTCTGCACTCGTGACGAACTCTTCGGGTGTTTCGGCTACAAGCCCCAGGTGACAGACAGCCGCCACGACAACACATGGTATGAGATAGGAGAACTGGTCCGTCTGCTCCTGAAATCCAACCCCACGGTGCTGGAAAGCCTCTTTGTGCCAGAGGTCAAAGTGATTGGTAACGTCCATCCCATCATGCAGATGCTCATCGACCAACGCGACCAGTTCATCAGCAAGCAGTGCTTCAATCCTTTCTTCGGCTATGCCAAGTCGCAGATTGAGAAGGCACGGGGACTGAACAAGAAGATTGTCAACCCCGTGACAGAGCGCCTGACCCCATACGATTTTATCTATACTTTCAAGGGGCAAGGAAGCACGAAGTTCTGCGACTGGCTCGACAACCGCAGTTTGCATCAGGAGTTCTGCGGCCTTGTCAACGTGCCCAACATGCATGACATCTATGGTGTGTATTATGACTTTGGGGCTCACGCTGCTGCTTATCCGGACTGGAGAGAAGACGGGCGGTTTTTATCTTTCTGCCAAGAGTATTATGGAGAAACGGAAAAGGCCGCTGTCATCGAAAGGCTGTCGCAGATGACGCCGATAGGATACCGGGGTGTCATCAAGAAAGAAGCCAAGGCCGATGAGATACGACTCTCCTCCATCGACGACAAGCACTCCCGTCCGATGTGCTTCATTTCCTACAATCAGAGTGGTTATTCTTCTCATTGCCGTCAGTATGCAGAGTACCAGGAATGGATGAGCAACCGCAACCCGAAACGCTATGAGTCGAACCTTGACAAGAACTACGACTCGAAGAACATGATGCACTGCTTCCGACTGATGCACATGGCATTGGAGATAGCGGAGGGCAAGGGTGTGATTCTGCATCGCACAGAGGACAGGCAGTTCCTGATGGATGTCCGCAACCATAAGTTCGAATACGATGAAATCATCGAGATGCTGGAACGTGACAAGGAACGGATGAACCAGCAGATGGAGCAATCCACCATCCGCGAGAAGATTGACACAGACTTTGTCAACGACCTGATGATAGAGATTCGGAAACAGCAATTCGTAATGTAAAATGAGCTGTTCCAAACCACGGGACATCCTCAAAAAAAGCAGAAATTATTTGTCAGAATGTTAGATTTTTATTACTTTTACAACCTGTATTAGCATCAAGAGTGATTAGATTCACACCAACCGAGCTTTCGTTATGCCACGGTGGTTTATAGATAATTCTTCGACGAACGAAGCAGTAGGACCCACGAACAATAGGGAGCAAATTGAGAAATTTCAATCTTGGACAACCACCTTTCTCATTTTTTTTCACTAATTTCGCACCCGAATAATAATGAAAGAAAATGAGAAAGCTTTTTACCACCATCATCCTATTTGCCACATGGGCCACTGTCAACGCCCAGAACGTGCAGTTTCACTACGACCTGGGGCGGACCATTGACGACGACCTCGAAGGACGGCCCTCCGTCACCACCACGATAGAGTATTACAAACCCGACCAGTGGGGAAACACCTTCTTCTTCACCGACCTCGACTATTTCCACGATGGCGTGGCAGGCGCCTACTGGGAAGTGTCAAGGGAGTTCAACATCAGCCGCGACAAGCACTGGGCCGCCCATGTGGAATACGACGGTGGACTTACCTCCAACAAACACACCGACCTCTCCACGCGTTTCCAGCATGCCGCACTCATCGGTCCTGCATGGAACTACGCCAGCAAGGACTTCACCAAGACCCTCTCCCTGCAAGCCATGTACAAGTATTATTTCAAAGGCCAGAACCCGTGGAACCGACCTTTCAGCAGTTTCCAAGCCACAGCCGTATGGGGGTTGCATACCAGCAACCGTATGTTCACCTGCTCCGGTTTCATCGACTGCTGGTATGACAAGAGCGTAAGCGGCAATTGGATTGTCATCACCGAACCACAATTCTGGTTCAACCTCAACGCCCTCAAAGGTTGCCAGAACATCAACCTCAGCCTCGGCACGGAGGTGGAGGTGAGCTACAATTTCGTCTTTGACAACAAGGGACGCAACGACAAGTTAAGAGCCATCCCCACCCTCGCCGCCAAATGGAGCTTTTAGTCTTTAGATAGACCCTAAAGACCTTAAGGACCCTAAGGGCAACAGCCCAAAAAACCTATTTCATCTATGCTCAAGACCCTCTTTTCACAAGTCAAGCAATACAAGCGAGTGTCGGTGCTCACGCCCGTCTTCACCTCCCTCGAGGTGGTGATGGACGTGCTCATCCCCTACGTCACCGCCAAACTCATCGACCTCGGCATCAATGCCGGCGACATGGGGAATGTCTACCTTTATGGAGGCATCATGCTCGGCATGGCCTTTTTCAGCCTCATGTTCGGCATCAAGGCCGGACGTTGCTCCGCGATGGCCTCCGCCGGTTTCGCCTGCAACCTCAGGGAGGCGATGTACAGCAACATCCAGACCTTCTCCTTCTCCGACATCGACAAGTTCAGCACTTCGGGTCTCATCACGCGTATGACGACCGACGTGTCCAACCTTCAGAATGCCTACCAGCAACTCCTTCGCGTGTCGGTGCGAGCACCCTTCCGCATGCTGTTCAGCATCTTCATGTGCTTCGTCATCGACGTGAGGATGAGCATCATCTTCATCGTTGCGATGGCCATCCTCTCCATCTTCCTCTATTTCCTCATCAGCCGCGTGTCGGGGCTCTTCAAGATGGTCTTCGAGCGTTACGACCAACTCAACAGCAGCGTGCAGGAGAACATCACCGGCATGCGGGTGGTGAAAGCCTTCGTCAGGGAAGACTATGAGAACCACAAGTTCCTGCACGCCGCCGAAGGGCTTTACAAACTCTATGTCCGCACCGAAGGCTTGATGGCGCTCAACCACCCTGTGATGAACCTGGTGGTCTATGCCTGCATCATCGCCATCTCCTGGTTTGGAGCGCAGTTCGTCGTTGGCGGAACCCTCACCACCGGCGAGATCACGTCCCTCTTCACCTATGTGATGAGCATCCTCATGTCGCTCATGATGCTCAGCATGATTTTCGTCATGCTCACCCAGAGTGCGGCCAGCGGCCAGCGCGTGGCGGAGGTCATCGACGAGCAAGCCGACATCGTCAACCCCAAGCACCCGGTGACGGAAGTACCCAATGGCAGCGTGGATTTCAACCACGTCTATTTCGCCTACAAGGCGGGCAGCGGCGAATACGCCATACAAAACATCACCTTCCACGTCAAGTCGGGCGAGACCATCGGCGTCATCGGTGGAACGGGTAGCGGCAAATCGTCGCTCGTCAACCTCGTGAGCCGTCTCTACGACGTCTCCAAGGGCAGTGTCATGGTTGGCGGTCGCGACGTGCGCCAGTATGACCTCGACACCCTTCGCAACGCCGTCTCCGTCGTCCTACAGAAAAACGTGCTCTTCTCCGGCACCATCCTCGACAACCTCCGCTGGGGCAATGCCGACGCCACCCTTGAGGAGTGCAAGGAAGCCTGCCGCATGGCCTGCGCCGATGAGTTCATCGACCAGATGCCGCAAGGCTACGACACCCGCATCGAGCAGGGCGGCACGAATGTCTCCGGTGGGCAGAAGCAACGCCTCTGCATCGCCCGGGCGTTGTTGAAGAAGCCCCGTGTCCTCGTCCTCGACGACAGCACCAGCGCCTGCGACACCGCCACCGACGCCGCCATCCAGCGCGCCTTCAGGGAAGACCTCCCCCACCTCACGAAAATCATCATTGCGCAACGCATCTCCAGCGTGAAGGACTGCGACCGCATCCTCGTCCTCGACAAAGGCAAGGTCAGCGGCTTCGACACCCATGAGAACCTCCTGCGCACCAACGCCATCTACCACGAAATCTACACCATCCAGAACGAGGATGGCGGCGACTTCGACGAGCCCCGCAAGACCCGTCGACAGAAGAGCACCAACAAACCTAAAAACAAGAAGTCATGAGAATGGGCATGCGCACACCTCCCGGAGAGGTGTATTCACAAAAGATGGGCAAGAACAAGAAAGCCACGCTGCTGAGACTGTTCAAGTTTGTGATGAAAGACTACAAGTTCTCCTTCATCACCGTCTTCGTCTTCATCATCGTCTCCTCCTGCGCCACGCTGATGTCCACCCTGTTCACCAAGACGCTCATCGACGACTACATCAAACCCTTGCAAGGAGTGGACAACCCCGACTTCTCCCCGCTCGCCGCAGCCCTCCTCAAACTTGCGGCGGTGCTCATCGTCGGCGTGGCCTGTTCCTACGCCTACAACCGCATCATGATCAAAGTCAGCCAAGGCACCATGCTCAAACTCCGCAAGAGCATGTTCGAGCACATGCAGCGGTTGCCCATCAAGTTCTTCGACACCCATTCACACGGCGATGTGATGTCCACCTACACCAACGATGTCGACAGCCTCAGGCAAGTCGTCAGTTCAAGCCTCCCGATGGCATTCAGTTCGCTCATCACCCTCGCCATCACCTTCGTCAGCATGGTGGTCCTCAGCCTGCCGCTCACCTGCGTTTCCATCGTCATGGCGGTGATCATGGCCTGGGCCACCACCTATCTGGGGAAGATGTCGAGGAAGCATTTCGTCGCCCAGCAGCAAAACCTCGCCAATGTCAACGGCTTCATCGAGGAGATGCTCACCGGGCAGAAGGTGGTGAAGGTGTTCAGTTATGAGGACAAGGCCGTACAGCGGTTCTCCACCATCAACGAAGAGTTGCGCGACAGCAGTTACAATGCCAACAAAATCGCCAACATCGTGATGCCCGTCAACGGCAACCTCGGCAATCTCGGCTACGTCCTCATCGCCGTCGTCGGAGCCGCCATCGCCATACACCCGTCGTCGCCACTCACCATAGGCACCCTCGTCGCCTTCCTCACGCTCAACAAGAACTTCTCGCAGCCCATCGCACAAATCAGCCAGCAGATCAACAGCGTGCTCAACGCCTCGGCAGGTGCGGAGCGCGTGTTCGAACTCCTCGACCAAGAACCGGAGACCGACAACGGGAAGGTGACAATGGTGAACGTCACAGAACGCGACGGTGTCATCACCCCCACCGAGCAAAGGACCGGCACTTGGGCTTGGAAAGCCCCTGACGGGAAACTCACCAAGGTTGAGGGCGGCGTCAGTTTCGACATGGTGGACTTTGGCTACACGGAAGAGAAACAGGTGCTCTTCGACATCGTCCTCGACGCCATGCCCGACCAGAAAATCGCCTTCGTGGGAGGGACTGGGGCAGGCAAAACCACCATCACCAACCTCATCAACCGGTTCTACGACATCCAGGACGGCAAAATCCACTACGACGGCATCAACATCAACGACATCGACAAGAGCCACTTGCGCAGAAGCCTTGGCATGGTGCTCCAGGAGACCCAACTATTCACCGGCACCGTGATGGACAACATCCGCTACGGACGACTCGACGCCACCGACCAGGAGTGCATCGAGGCCGCAAAACTCGTGGGCGCCGACGACTTCATACGCCGCCTCTCCAACGGCTACCTCACCGTCATCAGCGGTACGGCATCCAATCTCAGCCAGGGCGAGCGCCAACTCCTCTCCATCGCCAGGACCGCCATCGCCGACCCACCCGTGCTCATCCTCGACGAAGCCACCTCCTCCATCGACACACGCACCGAGCGACTCGTGCAGAAAGGCATGGACTCACTGATGAAGGGACGCACCACCTTCGTCATCGCACACAGGCTCTCCACCGTCAAGAATTCCGACTGCATCATCGTGCTCGAAAAGGGACGTATCATAGAACGGGGCACCCACGACGAACTTGTAGCCATGAAAGGAAAATACTACCAACTCTACACAGGAAACGAAATATCATGACAGAAGAACAAAGAATCATACAGCTCCGCAAGGAACTCCACGAGCACAACCACCGTTACTACGTGCTCAACCAACCCGTCATCTCCGACCAGGAGTTCGACTTCCTCATGCACGAACTGCAAGACCTGGAAGCCAAGCACCCGGAGATGGCCGACCCCAACTCCCCCACCCAACGCGTGGGCAGCGACCTCAACCAGGAATTCACGCAGGTGGTCCACAAATACCCCATGCTCTCCCTCGCCAACACCTACAGCGAGCAGGATGTAAGAGACTGGTTCGCCAGCGTCTCCAAGGGACTGGCAGGCGAACCCTTCGAGGTGTGCTGCGAACTCAAATACGACGGGCTTTCCATCTCCCTCACCTACGAGGAGGGAAGACTCGTCAGGGGCGTGACACGAGGCGACGGTGTGCAAGGCGACGACGTGACGGGCAACGTGAAGACCATACGCTCCATACCCCTCGTCCTCCCCGGATGGGAGAAGCAGTTGCAAGGGCGCGACCTCTTCGACACCACGCCCGCCATCCCGAAGGCCTTTGAAATCAGGGGGGAAATCCTCATGCCATGGAAGGTCTTCGACCGCCTCAACCAAGAGCGCGAGGAAGCCGGCGAACCCCTCTTCGCCAACCCCAGGAATGCCGCCAGCGGAACCCTGAAGAGCCAGAAGTCAGACCTTGTGGCCAGCCGCCAACTCGACGCCTACCTCTACTACCTTCTTGGCGAGACGCTGCCCTGCGACGGCCACTATGAAAACATGGAGACTGCCCGGCAATGGGGCTTCAAGGTGAGCGAGGGGATGAGGAAATGCCGCACCATCGACGAAATCATCGACTTCATCAACCATTGGGACACCGAGCGGCGCAATCTCCCCGTGGCCACCGATGGCATCGTGCTCAAGGTGAACTCCCTCAGGCAGCAACGCTCATTAGGCTACACGGCGAAAAGTCCGCGATGGGCCATCGCCTACAAATACAAGGCTGAACGGGAATGCACACGACTGCGCGAGGTGACCTACCAGGTGGGGCGCACGGGAGCCGTCACCCCCGTGGCCAACATGGACCCGGTGCTGCTCGCCGGCACCACCGTCAAGAGAGCCACACTCAACAACGAGGACTTCATACGCTCCTTCGACCTCCACATCGGCGACTATGTCTATGTGGAGAAAGGCGGCGAAATCATCCCCAAAATCGTGGGGGTGGACACCGCCAGGCGCGACCCGCAGGCGCAGCCTGTCACCTTCGCCACACACTGCCCTGAGTGCGGCACGCCATTGGTCAGGGTGGAAGGCGAGGCAGCACACTACTGTCCCAACGACGCCGGCTGTCCACCACAAATCAAGGGACGCATCGAGCATTTCATCGCCCGGAAGGCGATGAACATCGACTCCCTCGGACCAGAGACCATCGACGACTACTACCGCCGGGGACTGGTGCGCAACATCGCAGACCTCTACCGCATCCGCGTGGACGACATCAACGGCGACGGGTCAAGACAGAAGTCGGCATTGAAAATCGTCAACGGCATAGAGGCATCGAAGAACGTGCCCTTCGAAAGGGTGGTCTTCGCCCTCGGCATACGCTTTGTCGGAGAGACTTCGGCCAAACTCCTCGCCAGGCATTTCAAGAACATCGAGGCGTTGCAGAATGCCACGCTCGAGGAACTCACCCAACTGGAAGGCATCGGCGAGGTCATCGCCAAAAGCGTGGTCGCCTATTTCCACAACCCCGTCAACCAGGACATCATCGCCAGACTCGCTTCATACGGTGTGTGCATGAGCCTCAGCGAGGAACAGATGCAGACCATAGGCGACGTGTTGGCAGGCAAGAGCATCGTCATCAGCGGCGTCTTCGAACATCACAGCCGCGACGAATACAAGACAATGATAGAGCAGCACGGCGGAAAGAATGTCGGTTCCATCAGCAGCAAGACCTCCTTCATCCTCGCAGGCGAGAACATGGGACCCTCCAAACTCCAAAAGGCGGAAAAACTCGGCATTCCCATCATCAACGAGCAGCAATTCCTCGAGATGATAGGAGGATGAACAAGCTTCAAGAGGCTATCTTACCTATAGTTTCTATAGCGTCCTCTTGCATCCAATAGAAAAAACAAAAAAGAAAAAAATGAAAATCATCGTTTCACAAGAGATAGAAACCGTGTGCCCCAGTTTTGTCGGAGCCGCCGTGGAGGCCTATTGCCACAACACCCCCTACTCCGCCCCCCTTTGGGAGGAAATCGACTCCTGGGCAGAGAAATTCCGCAAGGAACTCACCACCGAGACGCTGAAACAACTCCCCGGCATCCAAGCCACGAGGAAGGTGTATAAAGCCTGCGGGAAAGACCCCTCACGTTACCGCCCGGCCTCGGAAGCCCTCATCAGGCGCATACTGCAAGGCAAACCATTATACCAAATCGACACTCTCGTCGACTTGGTCAACCTGGCCAGCATCGCCTATGGCTACAGCATCGGAGGCTTTGATGCCGACAAAATCAAGGGCGACACCCTCACCCTCGGCGTGGGCAAGGCCGGGGAACCCTACGAAGGCATAGGAAGGGGTATGCTCAACATCGAGGGACTGCCCGTCTATCGCGATGAAATCGGAGGTGTGGGAACACCCACCAGCGACAACGAGCGCACCAAGATAGACATCAACACCACGCATCTCCTCGTCCTTATCAACGGATATGACGGCAACGCCGAGAACGTTGCCGCCAATGCCGAATTCATCTGTCAACTGCTCAGGAAATACTGCGACAGCGACGGAGGAGGATATGTGATGTACCGCTAATACCGTAGTGTTCGACATATTCGTCACCTTGCAATTTACAGTTTAAGGTGTTCCATTTTTCCGATTCTTTCTCTTGTTTCTCCGTATTGTTGACACTTTTATGAAAATAAATCGGAAAAAAATGCATTTTTCGGAGGAAAAAGCATATATTTGCCAAAGATAATCTAAAAGCCAAAGAAAAAATCCGACAACTCCTTGACAACACATTGCCGAAAGTCGTTGCAAAGGAGATTGTCGTTTCCACACCTTAGACCTAACAACAATGAGAAGGATTTTCACCGTTGCACTCATGATACTCGTCACCTTGCACGTGGCGGGACAGTTGCTTGTCGACCCTATACAGTTGGGAGCGAAAGGAGACGGCAAGACCGACGATGCAGCTGCCATACAACAAGCCATCGACCAATGCTCCGAGCAGGGCGGCGGCATCATCGCTTTCAGTCCCGGTCACACCTACCTCTGCGGACCGGTGAGACTGAAGTCCAACGTTGTGCTCTTCCTCGCCTCCACGGCGGTCATCAAGGCCATTCCCGACGAGAGCATCTATCATCTCAGCGCCTTTGGAGCCAACGAGGGGGAAGGCATGCTTTGGCTCTATGCCGATGGAGCGGAGAACATCCTCATCACAGGCCAGGGCGTCATCGATGGCAACGGCGTGGCATTCATGGGGAAGGAGTTGGACGACTCCTACGAACTCAAGCCTGTCACCACCTTCGACCCGAGACCCCATGTGCTCACCCTCACCGACGTGCGCAACGTCACCGTGCGCGACGTCACCATCAAGGACGGTGCATATTGGACACTGCATTTCGTGGGTTGCGACGGCGTGGTGGTCGACGGCGTCAACCTGCTCAATAACCTCAAGATACGCAACGGCGACGGCATCGACATCGACCACTCCCGCAACGTGCGCATCGCCAACTGCCACATCACCAGCGGCGACGACTGCATCTGCCTGAAAAACCGAAGGGAGAGCGAGAAATACGGGTCGTGCCACGACATCGTGGTGACCAACTGCGTGATGACCAGCAGGTCGTGCGCCATCAAAATCGGCAGCGAGAACGTGGACTCCATCTACAACGTCTTGTTCGACAACTGTGTCATCACCGCCTCCAACAGGGGACTGGGCATACAAAACCGCGACGAAGGAACCGTCACCGACGTGGTGTTCTCCAACATCCTCCTCGACTGCAGACTCTGGTCCGACGTGTGGTGGGGGAAGGCCGAACCCATCTACGTCACCTCCTACCCCAGGGCCAATGGCAACCACAAGGATGCCAACTGGCGTTTTCCGAAGGGACAGACCACAGGGCGTTGCGGAGAGGTTTCACGCATCTGGTTCAACAACATCCAAGCCACCAGCGAGAACGGTTGCTTCATCGGCGGCGACACCCACGACAAGGTCAACCACATCTACCTCAACAACATCACCCTCGCCATGCGGAAGGTCACGGCCTACGAGAGCGGCGTCTACGACAAGCGTCCCTGTCGCGACGAGGGCTTCATCAGAGACAAGGTGCACGGCATCTTGGTGGAAAACGCCTCCGACATCATCGTCAACGGCCTCATCATGGACTGGGGCAAAGGCGACTTTCCCAACAAGGGTGGCGCCCACAAGGAAACAAACGCCCGCAACGTCATAGTCAAGGCCATCGCCCCATAAAGCCCATAAACCCCATAAAGCCCATAAACCCCATAAAACCCCAATACTCCCTAAACAAAAAAATATCAACCTAAATACCAAAACTCTAATCATTAACATTATGCTAAAATTACGATTCTTCAATTCCAGGAGGCTATCGAAAGCCCTGCTTTCGGTGGCATTCTTTGCGTGCAGCACGATGGCTTTCGCCCAAAGCGAGGTCACCGGTGTCATCACCGACAACAATGGCGAACCGCTCATCGGTGTCACCGTGATGGAGGAAGGCACGCAGAATGGAGCCGTCACCGACATCGACGGCCGCTACAAGATCAATGTGAAGCCTGGCGCAAAACTCAGGGTCAGTTACATCGGCTATGAGCCCATGACCATCACCGCCGGACAGAATGTCACGCTCAAGGAGGACAACGCCACCCTCAACGAGGTGGTCGTGGTGGGCTACGGCACCATGCGCCGCAAGGATGTCACCAGTTCCATCACCACCGTCCAGGCCAAGGACCTGAACAAGGGTGTCTTCGCCGACCCCGCCTCGATGCTCCAAGGCAAGGTGGCCGGCCTCATCGTCACCTCATCCGGCGACCCCAACGGTTCACCCTCCATCACCCTGCGTGGCGCCTCCTCGTTGCGCAGCGGGGCCATGTCGCCCTACTATGTCATCGACGGCATCCCCGGCGTGGACATCTCGATGGTGGCACCCGACGACATCGAGAGCATCGACGTGCTTCGCGACGCCACCGCCACAGCCATCTATGGTTCGAAAGCCGCCAACGGCGTCATCATCATCACCACCAAGAGTGGAGGAAGGGCGGAGCGTACCAACGTCACCTACAACGGCTACATCGCCATCGACAACATCTCCAAGAAACTCGACATCGCCACCGCCGACGACATCCGCAACTATGTGAAGGCGAACGGACTGGACTACGCCTACGACAACCACGGCAACACCGACTGGCAGGACGAAGTGCTGCGCACAGCCATCAGCCACAACCACAACGTATCCATCAATGGCGGCAACCAAAGGACCAAGTACATGACCAGCATCAACTACGCCGACCGCGAGGGTGTCATCCGAGGCTCATACAACAACCGCCTGAACTTCCGCTCGATGCTCTCCACCAAGGTGCTGAAAGACCGCCTGGAACTTTCGGCAGGATTCAATGCCCTGTATGGAAAGTTTGTCGGAGTACCGATGAACAACGAGGGAGCTTCCGTGCTCGACGCCATGAACTACTTCTCGCCACTCAACCCCATCAGGAATGACGACTGCACATGGTTCAGAGGCTCTGGTTCGAAAAACTACAACCCCCTGTCGCTGATCAACGAAGACACCTCGGAGAGCATTTGGAAACGCAACCAACTGATTGCCAAGGCTTCCTTGCAGATTGTCGACGGACTCATGCTGAATGCCAACTACTCCTTCAACCACTACCAGCAGACCTACAGCGCCTACGACACACACCAGACCCAACTCGAGGGTGTCAGCGCCTACAACGGCCGCGCCACCCGCAGCACATGGTTTGGCGACGAGGACATCTTTGAAATCTATGCCAACTACAACAAGACCTTCAACGAAGTGCACACCCTCGCACTGATGGCAGGTTACTCATGGGAAGAGAAGCGTACGGGCGACGGCTTCGGCCTTACCGTCCACGACTTCTACGACGACTACCTGAAGTGGAACCAGTTGTCATATGCCAGCACCATCGACGGCATTCCCGCCGTGCAGAGCGGCACGAAAGAAACCGTGCGCAACATCTCCTTCTACGGACGTGCCAGTTATTCCTACGCCGGACGCTACATGCTGCAGGGCACTCTACGCCGCGACGGTTCATCGGTCTTCGGCAAAGACCACCGCTGGGGCACCTTCCCCTCCGTCTCCGCTGCATGGAACATCACCGAGGAAGGGTTCATGAAAAACCAACGTGTACTCTCCACCTTGAAATTCCGCATCGGCTATGGTGTCAGCGGCAACGCCCTGGGCTTCGGCGCCTACACCCCCTACGCCACATACGGCGCGTCGGGCTTCTTCAACTACAATGGCAAGAACTGGCGCACATTGGCAGCCACGAAGAATGCCAACCCTGACCTGAAATGGGAGAGCACCGGAATGCTGAACGCCGGCTTCGACTTCGGATTCTTCAAGAACCGCATCAACGGTACCTTGGAATTCTACCATAAGAAGACGAAGGACCTGATATGGGACTACCCCGTCTCCACCAACATCTACCCCTTCGGCTCCATCGCCGCCAACGTGGGAGAAATCACCAACAAGGGTGTGGAACTGACAGTGAACATCGACGCCATCCGCACGAACGACTTCAACTGGATGACCACCATCAACCTCTCGCACAACAAGAACACCGTTGACAAACTATCCAACGACAAGTTCGAGGTGGGCACGTTCACCCAGGGCGACCCGATGGTGGCCGGTGTCTCCTCCAACGGATACACGCAGCGCATCATCGAAGGCGAGCCTCTCGGCACCTTCTACACCTATGAGTTCGCTGGATACAAGGATGGCAAGTCCACCTATTACGTGCGCGACGAGAACACGGGCGAGCGCACCGGCGAGGTGACCAACGAACCTGCCTTCAAGGACCGCACCATCACTGGCTGCGCACAACCCAAGTTGAACCTTGGATGGAACAACACGTTCACCTACAAGAACCTCAGCGCCTCACTATTCTTCACAGGTGTCTTCGGCAACAAAATCTACAACGGGTCGAGAGCCAACTACTCCAGCCCCGAGATGTTCGCCAACGGCAAAAACGTGCTGAAGGAGTTCATCACCGACCGTCCTGCCACCGACAACCTGCCCAACTATCCTTCCGACCGCTATCTGGAAGATGGCTCCTACTTCCGCCTCTCCTCTGCCACCCTGGGCTATACCTTCTATAAGTTCAACGACTGGATTGAGAGCCTGCAACTCTATGCCACCTGCAACAACGTCTTCACCATCACCGGCTACGACGGGCTCGACCCCGAAGTCAACATGGGTGGCATCGACCCTGGTATCGACTACCGCTGGAGCACATATCCCCACACACGCACGTTGATGGTTGGCGTGAAGGTCAACTTCGGTGGCGGCTCCGACAAGAAAGCAGCACCTGGCGCCACCAAGACCGTTTACGTCACCGACAATGCAGAAATCGACCGCCTCAATGGCGAGGTCAATCGTCTGCGTGCAGAGAACGACAACTTGCGCAACCGCAAGCCAGAGACAACGAAGGAAGTCGTCAACACCAAAGAGTTTGTCACCTATCCGCACTTCGTGAACTTCGCGCTCCGTGAGACGACGGTGCAAGACCGCGAGGTTGTCAACCTGAAGTATGTAGCAGAGATGATCAAGTCGGTGCCGGGCAAGAAATTCAGCGTTGTCGGCTATGCTGACAAGCAGACCGGTACTGCGGAAATCAACGCCAAGCTGGCCAAGGAACGCGCCCAGAACGTCTATGACATACTCACCAAGAAGTATGGTGTCCCTGCCAACCAGTTGACGCTCGATTCAAAGGGTGGCGTGGATACGATGTTCTTGAACGACCCGCAACTCTCTCGCTCGGTGATTATCTCGGAAGTCAAATAATTAATAAAGAATATAAGATATGAAAACGAATATAAAGGGACTATTCCTGGCCGGACTGGCCGCATTGGCTGTCGGCTGCACGGACCTGGATGTGGATGTTGATTCCCAATACACAGAATATCCAACAAATGAGATTGCCGTAGAGGCCAAGATGGCCGACATCTACTACCATTTCAGTGGCGTGCTTGGCCGTCGCTACATGGAGGCGATGTGCCTTTCGAGCGACGAGTGGACGGCTGCCTCCTACGGCGGCGGCTGGTATGACGGTGGCGCCTACGCACACCCCGCACTGCATAACTATACTTTCGAAGATGCCACCATCGACTGGTTCGGCACCATCACAGAGGGCATCTCCAAGGCCAACAAGGCCATCCTCGACCTTGGCGGCAACGAGGCTGGCGAGGCCGTGGCCCCAGCACGTGCCATCAGGGCATATTTCCACTGGATCATCATGGACGGATGGGGCGACGTACCCATCCTCGACCGCATCCCGGAGGCTGGCGAGACCGTGGCACGCCAACCACGTGCCGAGGTGACCAGGTGGTTGGAGAAAGAACTCTTGGAGGTGATTCCACAACTGACCACCGAAGTCAGCGAGAACACCTATGGCAAACCGACCCGCTGGATGGCTGAAGCCTTGCTCGCCAAGATTTACATCAACTGGCCGGTCTACACCGCAGCGGCTGTGGAAAACTATGATGCCGCCACGGCGAAGAACGAGAAGTTGGCCGACTGCATCAGGATATGCGACGACATCATCAACTCAGGCAAGTTCAACCTCGGTTCCATGTCCTATCGTGAGAAATTCTCCTACAACAACGGCCCCTCCGTGGAGGACTTCATCTATGCCATGCCTTTCGACACGAACACACGCCAAGGCATGCAGTATGGCCGCAGCCGTTGTTGGAAGAACATCAAGAAGATGACAAAGAGTTATTTCGGCATGGCCCTCTCGCAGTCTGGCGGTGGTTACATGACGATGACACCGGAGTTCAGCAAAATCTTCTACCTCCAAGGCGACGAGCGCAACAAGTGTGTCATCGGCCTCTCCGACAACGTAGACGACTACAGGTATGTGCCCGGCAAGGAGTCGAACACCGTCTATGTCTACAATCCCTCCACCTTGCAGATGACCAACGAGGTGGCGCGTATCGCAGGTCCTGACAGCGACCCGCTGGTGCTCAACATGAACGTGACGCTGGCCACGCCCAACGACCCGACACTCGACGTGGGTGACAACAACACCGGCTACTGCCAAGGCTGCCGCTCCGTGAAATGGTACGTCGTCGACGACGACTTCAAGAACGGGCGCAACCAGTCGAACGACATTCCCCTCTTCCGTTTCGCCGACGTGCTGCTGATGAAGGCCGAGGCACTGACCCGCCAAGGCAGTTCACCGGAGGCAAGAAACCTCTTCAACATGATCCGCACCTATGCCAAAGCACCCGCACTCGACCACAACCCGACCCTTGACGAAATCTACGAGGAGCGTGGCCGTGAGTTCTTCGACGAGAACTGGCGTCGCAACGACATGATACGTTTCGGACACTTCGAGGACGAGTACTTCCCCCACTACAAGAACTTCCCGACTGCTCGTTTCGAGAAGACCTGCCGCATCTTCCCCATCCACAAGGACATCCTGAACCTCAATCCGAGTTGGAAACAAAACGCCGGCTATTGATACTGGCAGATATGTGTCTTTTTCCCCCGCTGCGTGATGCAGCGGGGGATTTTGACAAAAATGGGAACTGTGGATATCCAAACTCAAAAAAAACACTAACTTTGCATGGTGATGAAGAGACGGAAAGCATCCCGTCTCTACGAACCGCACCTGCCGATGACAATGACTAGAGCGAGAACATCCATTCTGACCATATTTTGCATCCTGAGCCTGGCCATCCACGCCCAGGACATATGCAGTCATGTAGACCCCCGCATAGGTAGCGAGGGGGTGGGCCGCACCTTCCCCGGGCCATCGATGCCCTTCGGGATGGTGAAACCCGGCCCCGACTGCGGCGTGCGCCCCAATGCCGGATGGGCACCCATGCCGGAACCCGTCACAGGCTTCTCGCAAACCCATGTCAGCGGGACAGGCGGTGGACAGAAATATGGCAACATACTCATCCAACCGATGGAGGAAGGAGGGCTACAAGAGCAGAAGCGCACCGACGAGACCATCGCCTTAGGCTATTACGCCACCACCTACGAGAACGGCATACGCACCGAGGTGACCACCGCCGAGCGTTGTGCCCTCTACCGCTTGCATTACCCCAAAGCCGGACAGTTGTTCATCGACGCCACCCATTACCTGGGCAAGAGCGACATCCCCGACTTGCGCGAGGCACAGCAGTTTGTCAACGCAGGCATGGAGGTGGTCTCCGACCATGAGGTGAGAGGCTATTCCACCATCCGAGGCGGATGGAACAACGGCGATGCCTACACCGTGTATTTCGCTCTGACCATCGACCGTCCATTTACTACTCCGACCACTCCGAACGGCAACGACCTCCAACGTGTTTTCCTCCATTTCACCGACACCTGCGTCAATGTCAAAATCGGCATCTCCTTCGTCAGCACCATGAAAGCCTCCCGCAACGTGACCTCCAACACCTTCGAACAGCAGTTGGAAAACTTGCGCGAGTCGTGGCAGCCCTTGCTCGAAAAAGTGAAACTCCACGGCAATGACGAAAGGGCCAAGCGCATGTTTTACACCGCCCTCTACCACACCATGCTCATGCCAGTGGACCGCAGCGGCGAAAACCCCAAATGGAACGACGTGCCGTATTACGATGACTATTACGCCATCTGGGACACCTACCGCACCTCCTCTCCACTGCTCATCCTCCTTGCACACGAACGGCAACGCGACATCATCCGTTCCATGCTCCACATCTACCGACGGGAGGGTTACCTGCCCGAAGGGCGCAGCGGCAACTGCAACGGGCGCACACAGGGAGGGAGCAACGCCGAGGTGGTGCTGGCCGACGCCTATGTGAAGCACCTCGACGGCATCGATTATGAATGGGCGCTCGAAGCGATGCTGAAGGACGCCACCGTGCCACCGGGTGATAACGAGGAAAAGGAAGGTCGCGGCGGTCTCGACTACTACAACACGTTGGGATACATCCCCTACGGGGTGGACCGCGCCGGCAACCGCACCATAGAATATGCACTTGACGACCACTGCATCGCCACCGTGGCAGAAGGGCTCGGTTACGACGACGTTGCTGCGGAATATCACAGGAAGGCTGCCAACTGGAAAAACCTCTGGCGAAAGGACTACGAATATGACGGGATGAAGGGCTTCATCATGCCACGCGACGCACAAGGGCAATGGCTCGACAGCGTGCCATGGGGGAAGTCGAAGGTCTTTCATCCACATATCCCCTACACCCCTACCACGAAGGTGGCGCCGTGGTATCTGCCCTGGTGGTCCACCTTCTTCTACGAGGCCACATCGGAGGAATACTCGCTCAACATCCCCCACGACGTGCCGGGACTCATCGAGGCGTGTGGAGGGACGGATGCTTTCCGACAGAGACTCGACCTCTTCTTTGAGAAGGGCTATTACAACGTAGCCAATGAACCCTCTTTCCTCACACCCTGCCTCTACCATTGGATAGGACGCCCCGACCTCAGCACAAGACAAGTGCATGCCATCATCAACTCCCATTATGACGACACGCCCGGCGGCCTTCCCGGCAACGACGACTCTGGCGCCATGTCTTCGTGGCTGGCCTTCCACATGATGGGACTCTACCCCAACGCCGGACACGACTACTACCTGCTCAACCTCCCCCTGCTTGAAAAAGGCTACACCCTGCAACTCCCCAACGGACGCGCCCTTGAGGTGTCTGTTCGCAGCAAAGGTGAAGACTACGACCATGCCACCCTTAATGGCACCTGCCTCGACAACGCCCGCATCACCCACGACCAACTGATGGAAGGAGGGCAACTGGTGTTTTGGAAAAAGCAAAAAAAATCCCCAAAACCCCAGCCCCAAGACAAGCACCCAAAGCCCCTGCCCCAAGGCAAGTCCTCTGTTCCCTATGCGGCAATAACATTGCCGCCCGCCCCCACCCCTTTCCTTCAAGGCGAGATTTCCTACACGCTCAACCGGCAGTTCCGCACCTGGCCGCTTGTCATGGTATGGAATGGCGACACATTGATGACGCTTTGCAAAGAGACCATATACAAAGCACCACGCCAGACCGTGGAGCATAGCGCCTGTTTCTGTTGGGAGAGTCCGCAGAAGGATGGCGAGACCCATGTCACCGACGGCACCTTTGCCTTCATCTCCCGGCAGGCGTTGGCCACCCTCCTGCAAACCGGGCAGTTCGTCTATGACGGAATCACCTGGCGCGAAACCTCACGCACAGAGGACACCATCACCGTGCGAGCCGACATCGACCGCACGGAGATGACCATCTCACTCACACTCCCGCTGCCGATGGTGCTCGAAATGCGACGAAACCCTCTCGGCATCGACTGGACCATCAAGATTTTTCACACGGATTGAAGGGAGTTAAGGGGGGTGAAAAGGAGTTAAAAAGGAGTTAAAGGGAAGTTAAAGGGGAGTTAAAGGGACATATGTTTACTTATGGGAGTTAAGGGGGGAAAGGAGTTAAAGGGGAGTTAAAGGGGAGTTAAAAAGGAGTTAAAGGGACATATGTTCACTTTTGGGAGTTAAAGGGGAGTTGAAAAGGAGTTAAAGGGGAGTTAAAGGGGAGTTAAAAAGGAGTTAAAGGAGAGTTAAAGGGGAGTTAAAGGGACATATGTTCACTTTTGGGAGTTAAAGGGGAGTTAAAAAGGAGTTAAAAAGGAGTTAAAAAGGAGTTAAAAAGGAGTTAAAAAGGAGTTAAAGGGGAGTTAAAGGGACATATGTTTACTTTTATAAGTTTTAGAAAGCACCAACCCCACGGATATGCAAAATAAATATGAACAATTACACAACAATCATATGTTAAAGAAAAAAAGCCTCATCATCCTCATCGGCCTGATGGCCACCCTCACCACCTTTGCCAACCCCGCAGACAACCTGTTGGAAAGGATTGACAAAGGGGCGTCGAGAAAATTCAAGACCCAACTCGTCAAGGCCGACCGCGATTTCTTCGAATTGGACCAGAGCGGAACCAAAGTCGTCGTAAGGGGAAACACATGGGTCAACATCGCCACCGGCATCAACTGGTACCTCAAATACCACGCCGGCATCCACCTCTCGTGGAACGGCATGCAAGCCAAGTTGCCCGAGAAGTTGCCGCCTGTGACAAAGCGTGAGCGACACGACACCGACCTCACCCTGCGCTACGACTTCAACTACTGCACCTTCTCTTATACCATGGCCTTCTGGGACTGGAAGCGGTGGCAGCAGGAAATCGACTGGATGGCGCTCCACGGCGTGAACATGCCGCTCGCCATCGTCGGTGAGGAATGTGTGTGGCGCAACATGCTGCTCAAGTTGGGCTACACCGAGGAAGAAGTGGGAAGGTTCATCGCCGGCCCCGCCTTCCTCGCCTGGTGGGAGATGAACAACCTCGAGGGTTGGGGCGGTCCCCTACCCTTGTCGTGGTATGCACGGCAAGAGCAACTGCAGAAAAAGATACTCGCCCGGATGAAGGAACTGGGAATGCATCCCGTCCTGCCTGGCTATTGTGGCATGGTGCCCCACGATGCCCGTGAGAAATTGAGCCTCGACGTGGCGGACGCAGGACTGTGGAACGGTTTTCTGCGACCTTCCAACCTCCTGCCCACCGACCCGCGCTTCGGCGAGATAGCACGCCTCTACTACGAGGAACTCACCCGTCTTTTCGGCAAGGCCGACTACTATTCCATGGACCCGTTTCATGAGAGCAACGACGACAGCCGCATCGACTACGCAGAGGCGGCGAGGGTGCTCCTCAAGGCAATGAGAGAGGCCAACCCCAAAGCCATATGGGTGGTGCAAGGGTGGACGGAGAATCCCCGCCCGCAGATGCTGGAGGCTCTCAAGGAGGGCGACGTCATCGTCCTCGACCTGTTCAGCGAGTGCCGGCCGATGTGGGGTGCTCCGTCCATCTGGCACCGAGAGAAAGGCTATGAGGGCCACCAGTGGCTCTTCTGCCTGTTGGAGAATTTCGGCGCCAATGTGGGGCTTCACGGGCGCATGGACCAATTGATTGACAACTTCTTCATGACCAAGACCCATCCGCTGGCCAAGAACCTCAAGGGCATCGGCTTCACCATGGAGGGTTCGGAAAACAACCCGGTGATGTTTGAATTGATGAGCGAACTGCCGTGGCTGAAGGAGCGCATCACGAAAGAGGAATGGCTTCGCGGCTATGTCAAGGCACGTTATGGCTTCGACGACCCGACTGTACAGCAGGCGTGGCTCATCCTCGCACAAAGCATCTACAACTGTCCCGTGGGAAACAACCAGCAAGGCCCCCACGAAAGCATCTTCTGCGGCAGGCCGACGCTCAACAACTTCCAAGCCTCCAGTTGGTCGAAAATGAAAAACTATTACGACCCTGAGAGCACCTTGCAAGCGGCAAGCCTCATAGCTTCGGTGGCAGACAAGTACAGGGGCAACAACAATTTCGAATACGACTTGGTGGACATCGTCCGACAGGCAGTGGCCGACCAGGCACGCATCCAATACCAACACACCATCGCCGACTACAAGGCTTTTTCACGAAAGGCATTCAAGGCCGATGCGGAGCGATTCCTAAAACTGCTTGACATGCAGGACAGACTGCTGGGGTCTCGACGTGAGTTCAGGTTGGGCAGCCGACTGGAAGATGCCCGCAACTGCGGGACGACAGCAGAGGAAAAAGACCTCTACGAATGGAACGCAAGGGTGCAAATCACCACCTGGGGCAACCGTTACTGTGCCGACACCGGCGGACTGCGCGACTATGCCCACAAGGAATGGCAAGGGCTGTTGGCCGACTTCTATGCCATGCGTTGGAAAGCCTATTTCGATGCCCTCGAGGCACAGATGGAATCATTGACAAAACCCGACCCGGAACTCCTCGGAAGTGGCGCCAACAGCAACAAGACCGCTGACGAACTCTTCCAGATGGCTCTCCCGCAAGAGGTGAAGTTGGACTACTATGCCATGGAGGAGCCATGGACGCTGAAGCACAACACCTACACCGCCACACCCGTGGGCGCACCCGTCGACCTGGCCATCGAGGCCATAAAACTCCTCAAATACTGATTATTCCGTTATCCCGGTTTTCCGATATCACGATATCACGATTATTCTTAGAAAAAATGTCTGAAAAGAAACAGCGCCTGCTCTCCCTCGACATCCTCCGCGGCATCACGGTGGCGGGGATGATTCTGGTCAACAATGGCTATGGCGAGTCTTTCGAGATGCTCCGCCACTCCAAATGGAACGGTATGACGCCGTGCGACCTCGTCTTTCCTTTCTTCCTCTTCATCGTGGGCATCTCCACCTATCTTTCGCTGTCGAAATGCAACTTCCAACCGTCGACACAGGTCGTATGGAAAATCATCAGGCGCACGGTGCTCCTCTTCGCCATCGGTTTGGCCATCAACTGGTTCGACCACGCCATAGAGGGCGACCTGCTCTGTTTCGGACATCTGCGCATCTGGGCGGTCCTCCAGCGCATCGCCCTATGCTACGGCATCGTGTCAATCTTCGTGTTGTTTGTCAACCACAAATACATCCTCCCCACCATCATCGTGCTACTCCTCGGTTATGCCGCCATACTTGTCTGGGGGAACGGCTATGCAGAGGACACCTCGAATATCCTTGCAAGGGTCGACCTCAGCCTGTTTGGCTACGACCACCTTTACCACAAGAGTCCGGTGGACCCCGAGGGACTGTTGGGCACCATCTCGTCGGTGGCGCACGTCCTCATCGGTTTCCTCTGCGGGAAGGCCATCAAGGAGAACAGGGATGTGAAAGACAAGGTGGTGGCACTCTTCGTCGCCGGTACCGTGATGGTGACACTTGGCTATCTCCTCTCCTACGGACTGCCGCTCAACAAACGGATATGGAGTCCGAGTTACGTCCTCGTGACTTGTGGCCTGGCCGCCTTGTTGCAAGGTCTGCTGATGGTCATCATCGACATCAAGGGGAAGCACAAATGGACCACCTTCTTCCGCGTCTTCGGCATCAACCCGCTCTTCCTCTATGTTGCCAGCGAGGTCTTCGCCATCGTCTTCGGACACGTAGGCATCAGCGAGGCCGTCTTCAATGGCATACACAGCGTCATCACCCATCCACAAACGGCATCCCTCGCCTACGCCCTCTCCTTCGTCACTTTCAACTTCATCCTGGGATATATCCTATATAGAAAAAAGATTTACATCAAACTATAGGAAATAGAAAGTAATTAGCAAGGAAAGTAGAAATCGAAGGGTGCTCTTAGGGGTCGACGCCTCCGAGCGTCGCATATGGTGTAAGAGGTCGGTGCGCACTTAGGGGACTTCTGTTGTTAGCGACGCT
>JAFWSS010000213.1 GCA_017524385.1 Prevotella sp. | reverse complement strand
CTGGGAGTTGGTGCTGCTCACGTTGATGGCGCTTTCCTCGTCCATTGTCACGTCGTCTGAGCATGATGTCATGGCTGCCATGCCCAATGTCATTGCTGTTGCTAATGTCGCAAGTTTGAAAAGATTCTTTTTCATGATCGTAATTTTTTTATGGTTGTTGTATTGATTGTTGCTTGTCTCTTGTCGGTTTCTCGTTTCGACATTGCAAAACTACAAAGGAAAAGCCCCCCGTTCCAAACATTTTCCGGGAAAACATTGAAAGAGCTTGTGACAGTGCGCGCGATGGCTGACAAAGCAAGAAAAACGCCCGGATTCCTGTCAGAAATCCGGGCGTTTGATTGTTTTGAGGTGGTTTTTGAGCCAAAAATGGTTATAGTTCGATCGGGTTGGTGATATCCCTGAATTGTCCGGGCGTCATGCCAATGGAATCCATTATCTTTCGATGTAATGTACGCACGCTATTGAAGCCGGCATCTTTAGCGATGGCCTCGATGTTGTAGGCGGGCTTTTCTTTCAGCATTTGCAATGCACGGAGCAACCTCAGGTAGTCGAGATATTTGTCCACTGTGTGATAAATCGTATTTTGCTTGTAAAGGTTCACGATGCGTTGTTGGGTGGTGCCTACCAACTCTGCCACCTCGCGCAGACCGAATTCGGGTGGCAAAGGGATTTCGTCGCCTTCGATACGAGTCTCGATGATGGCCAGCAGTTCCTCATCATCGCGGAGGTCGGCATGTGCCATCAACTCGCGATGCTTGTGCACCAACTCCTTTTGCCATTCCACGCGCCTGCGCACTTCATAATAAATGTCCAATTTCTCCGATAGCATCATGTTTCGGGCCAGCAATTGCTCACTGCCCTCGATAAGCTTCCTGTTGCTCTCTTTCAGTCTTTGCACTTCCTCGCGCAACTGCTCCAATTCCCGGTCTTTTCCCTCTATTGTGGTCATAATGATAACGATATTATTGTTTCTTGCTTCTGTAAAATTTCTCGAGTGTGCGATAGGCATTCTCCTTTTCTGGGGAGGCGACAACCTTGGATGCCACGTCAATCTTCATGACGGGAGCTGCGTCGAGGTTGTCCTTGGTGATGACCGTCCACTGAGGCAAGCCTTTCCCATTGGGATTCCCTGTCTTGCAGAAGTTGGCATAGTAGGAGAGGAAGAGCTTCGAGATGGCGTGGTCATCTTCATTCCAATCGTAATACTCGTTGGTGTCGAGGGTTCCCATGGCGTATTCGATGTCTGCCGAATGGACGGCGCCAGGAGCAATCGCAGGCTGCTGAGCCTCGGATTTCTTCTCGTCGGCAGTCTTGTCACGCACGCCTCCGGCGAGTGCGGCTACTTTCTCACCCATCTTCGCTGATACTTGAGGACGGGGGTGCATGTAGTGATAGCGGTAAACGGGTAGCCCCGACTTGGCGTGATAGTCGCAGGCCTTCCAGGTGGGGAAGCCTGTGAAAAGGTCGGAGGCTAAGTCCAGACCTTTCTGGCTCAGCACGTCTTCATCGGTCTCGAGTCCGTAGGCCTTGAAAATCTCGTCTGTCATGTCACCAAACTGAGCCTTCATCGCGTTTTTGTAATTCTCAAGGGTTGGTGCCTGATTCCCCAATGCCTGTGAGGGACTGCCTTCCAATGAGTTCCAACCTGCGAGCAAAGGCACTTGGGCTTGCTGCCCCTTCTCGAATACATCGTCGGGGCTCTCGGTCATGAAGTAGCCGTCGAGCACCACGTTGGCCATCCCTTTTGGGGGAAGGAGTTTCTGGAGTGAATCGGCACTTAAGGCCATCGCGTCGGCCAGACTAGGGATGCCTGCCTGTTTCAATAGTTCTGCTCCTGCTGCATCGGCATCGGCTTGGGAAGTGGGTTGAAAAGGCAGCACCTCTGCACCAGAAGAAAGCATGGCTCCGGCAATCAGGTTCTTGGAGAGGGGAGAACACATCAAGAGCGATACAGAGAAGGCCCCTGCCGATTCTCCTACAATGGTGATCTTGTCTGGGTTGCCACCAAAGGACGAAATGTTCTCTTTCACCCATTTGATGGCAGCCACTTGGTCAAGGAAACCGAAATTGCCGCTACCCTTATACTCGGAAGATGCCGTGAGGTCTGGATGGGCAAAGAAACCGAACACACCCTCGCGATAGTTGGCTGTCACACAAATCACGCCTTCCTTGGAGAGGGAAGAACCATCGTAACGGGGCTCGCTGCCAGAACCTGCCATCAGTCCGCCACCATTGAAATAAATCAACACGGGCAGGGCGTCGCCTGTTGTGGCTGCAGTAGTCCAAATGTTCAGATAGAGACAGTCTTCGCTGCGCCCCGGACCTCTGAACGACATATCGCCGAAGATGTCGGGTTGCATGGGGTCGTCGCCAAACTGCTTGGCTGAACGCACTCCCTCCCAAGGTTGGACTGGCTGAGGAGCCTTCCAACGGAGTTCGCCTAATGGAGCCTGGGCGAAAGGAACACCCAGGAACTTCTTCACACCGTCTTCCTCGAAACCTTCAAGAGCACCATACTGGGTCTTTACTTCGAGGGTGACCAGCGTATCCTTTTGAGTGCAGCTGGCAAGAACTGAAACACAAGCGATGACCAACATCGCAAATACATGGTTTTTGGTCATGATGATGTCTGTTTTTGGAGTTTATTTGGCATAATTACAGGACTCGTAGTTCACCGATTTTTACTTAAGGCCTTTTGATGGTTCGGACATGCATGAAGAGTCCCTACGGCTTTTGGAAGAGGGAGACGGGAAGTATCCCGTCTCTACAGGGTGCACTGACTATCGTCTTTAACTTCTATAACTTCTATAACTTCTTTAACTTCTATAACTTCTTTAACTTCTCAAATTTACGGCAGCGTGTCGGCGAGGGGGTCGAAGAGGCCGTCGGCATTGCGGCCAAGGTCGTGCCAACCCACGGTCTGGTGCAGCGTGGGGTTGGTCTGCATGGCGTTCTGGCGCAAGCCGAGGAAATAGTAGGTGGGACGATACTGGATGGTCAGCGCCTCGTCGTTGCCATCGAGGTTCGCGTCCTTGCGGCCGAGGTAGGTGTCGTAGAACTCTGCCAAGTTGCGCACCTTCTCGTTCTTGTATTCCCCATTGATGCAGCTCATGTCCTCGTCGAGGGTGAGTGCTTCGGGACGGCTTCCCGCTGTGGGGTCGGTGGCTGATGCGGTGCGGCAATAGATGATGATTTGGTGACGCTTCGTGCCGTTCAACGGTTTTACACCCAGGTAGTTGCAGGTGTTTCCGCCGAAGCCGGTGAGTGCCCAGGTGGGCTTGATGGCTGCTTGTCCCACACCACCGTCGAAGAGCATCCAGCGGTGCATGTCGTCGTAGCGGTTGCCCTCGTAGGCCAGTTCTATCTGACGTTCGTAGAGGATGGCGGCCAACAGCCTTGCACGGTCGCCGGCGACGCCGGAGGGAAGGCCGTAGTTGTTGTCTGCCGTGTAGCCCACGCGGCTGCGGATTTGCTGCAGGGCGTTGACAGCCTCGTCGAGATGCCCTGCGCCGCAGGCTGCCTCGGCGAAGTTGAGCAGCACCTCGGTGTAGCGCATGGAGAGCAGCGGGGCGGCGCTTTTCATGAAGCCCTTCGGGTTGCTCTGGCTGTTGATATACTCATAGAACGGCGTGTTGTGCAGATAGAGGTCGTCGCTGCGCTTGCGCACATAGAGGGAGTGGCTGCTGGCCTTGTCGGTGGTCTGTGTGAGCAGGTCTGGCCAGTAACCGTTGGATGTGGTGGCTTTCGCCAGGTCGTCCTCGTTGTCGTTCCACATGTAGCTCCACAGTTCGTAGTTGCGGCCGGAAGGATAGATGTCGGAGGGTATGATGCCCGCGAGCGACGGGTCGGAGAGGCTTACACCGCCCTCGCTCCATTGCCACTGCACGCCAGGGAAGGCGAAGGTGCGGTAGAAGCGCGGGTCGCGGTTGAGCCAGAACTTCCTCTTGTCGTAGGGGATGCTGCTCTCGCCGGGCTTCAGTCCGTCGGCCATGGGGAAGAGGTCCACCAACTCCGCCGTGGGGGTGTAACCGCCGCCGCCGTTGGCGTTGCGCGGACGGATGCTGTGCTCCCAACGGTTGTACTTGCCGTAGTCGGGCTGGCCCGACACGTTGTCCTTCGTGTTGTGGAGGGTGGCGAAAACGGCCTCGGAGATGCTGCCGTCGCTGCCGATGTAGTCTGTCCATTGGCGGGCCCAGTTGGCTCCGTTGTTCTCGCCACCATTGCCGGCGTAGGCAAGTCCGAAGCCACCCTCGTTCAACTTGGCAAGAGCTTGCTTGTTGGCGGCATAGGCCTCTTCCCAGCGGGTGAGGTCGTCGGCGCGGTTGAAGACGGGGCTGGCCCAATAGAGGCGCATCTTGCCGAGAAGGGCTTGTGCCAGACCGGAAGTGACGCGTCCGAAATCCTGCGCCTCGTTTGCCCAGCGGGCAGGGAGCATGGTGGCGGCTTTCTCCAGGTCCTGGCAGATGAAGTTGACGCAGTCCTTGGTGGTCTGTCTCGGGATGATGAGGTCGGAGCCGTCGCCGTCCTTGCCCAGGATGGGGTCTTGCACCTTGTCGATGATAGGCACGCCACCGTAGATGGTCACCAGGTGGTAGTACATGTAGGCGCGGAAGAAATAGGCCTGGCCGAGGAGCATGGCTTTCTCCTCGTCGGTGAGTGATGATTTCTCCACGTTCTCTATCACGTCGTTGCAGTTGCGGATGTGTCCCCACGGACTGTACACGTCGTTTGCCACGTAGAAGAAATCAAAGTTTGGTTTGTCGGAATGGTTGAAGTTGTAGGTGATTTCCTCCTCGGGGTCGACGAAGATGGAGAAACCTCCGTATTCCTCGGTGCTCTTCGACCATTTGTCGGGGTTGCCCACCGGCGTCCAGTCGTTGGGGTGGTTGGTGCCGTTGCCGTCGCCTCCGTCGGAGACGGGGAGCATCCAGTAATAGAGGTTGTTCACACGTTCCAGAGCACCGTTGTAGTTGCTGTAGGCGGTGGTTTGGTTGAAGTTACCGTAGTTCTTCTTCTCTTTCAGGAAGTCGTCGCTGCACGAGGTGCTGCCCATGGCCATTGTTGCGAGCACGAGGGCTGCTATGATATGATGCTTGTTGTTCATCTTGTAATTCCTCATTTTTAGGTTAGAACGATACACTGACACCCAGGGTATACTTGCGGAGGTTGGGGTAGCGGCCATAACCGCCGGCCCACGACGCCCAACTCTTGTCGGGGTAGTTGTTGATGAAGTTGACGGCGTTCTGGATGGTGAGGTTCAGGCGTATGTTGCTGACGCCTATTGCCTTCACCCAGGTGCGGGGGAGCTGGTAGGCCACGGTGACGTTGCGGAGTGTCAGCGTGGTGCCGTCGATGAGCCAGTAGGAGGAGGCTGCATCGTTCACTTTGGAGTAGCGCATGTTGGGCATCTGTCCTGAGAGGTTGGCTGGGACGGTGACGCGTCCTGCTGCATCGTAGATGTCCTCGTAGTTGAACATGTCGCTGAAGGAGGAGGGCATGTTCTCATACTCATAGTTCTTGGCGGCCTGGCGGAAGTCGTTGCCCACCATGATCTTCGAGCCCCAGCCGGCGCTCAACTGCGCCTGGATGGAGAAACTCTTGTAGCCGGCTTTGAGGTTCAGCGTGCAGCCGTAGGGGTTGCTGGTGTATTCCGAGAGGCGGATGTAGTCGTTGCCAGCGGTCACCTTGCCGTCCCTCGGGCCGTAGGTGCCATCGCCGTTGTTGTCGCCATGGATGTCCTCGTAGATGAGCATGCCGGGACGCACCTCGCTCTTCGTCATGCCCAGGTATTCGGTGATGCCGTAGCGGTCGAAGTATTCCTCGATGTCCTGATAGCTGCGGAACATGCCGAGGCATTTGAAACCCCACAGGCCGCGGTCGGTGCGCTCGCCATAGACCTTGTCGTCGTAGTTGGGGATGGCCTGGAAGTTGGTCTTCAGGACCTTGTTGTCGCTGAAACCGGTGGAGAGCTTCACCTCATAGTGGAAGTCGCTGCCGATCTTGTCGCGCCAACCCACGTTGAGTTCCCAGCCCCATGCGTCGAGTTCGCCGTAGTTCTCCGGGGTGGCCTGTGTTCCCACGGTGGTGGGGAACATCGAGGTTCCGGTGCGTGTGGCGAACATCTCGCGCCCGCGGTCGTAGTAGTAGTTGAAGTCGAAGGTCAGGCGGTTGCGCAGGAAGTGCGCGTCGATGCCGATGTTCGTCTTGTAGGTCTTGTCCCAATGCACGTCGGTGTTGACACCGGCCTTGGGCATCACCAGGGCGTAACCCACGTCGGAGTTCAGGCCGTTGCTGCCGAAGATGGCTCCCTTGGCGGCGTTGCGCTCATAGAGCTGAGCCCAGAGCCACGCGCGGATGTTGTCGCGGCCCATCAAGCCCCATGAGGCGCGTAGCTTGAGGAAGTCCACCCATTTCACATGCTCCTGGAACCAGTTCTCTTCGGAAATCACCCAACCGGCGCTCACCGACGGGAACTTGCCCCAATAGTTCTTGGGGGCGAACTTGGTGGAGGCGTCGGCGCGGAAGAGGAACTCGAAAAGGTATTTGCTGGCGTAGGCATAGTTGAAACGTCCCACGTAGGAGAGCATGCCGCTCTCGCTGCGGTTGAACGATACGTCCTTGTCGCCCGTGCCTGAGCTGGACTGCCCGTCCTGGTAGGCGATGAGGTCGGTGATGCTGCCATAGAGGGGCTCGCTCCAGGCCTCGCTCTTCTCGATGGAGAAGAGGCCGCTGACGTCGTGGAGTCCGAACTGCCGTGCATATTGCATGGTGAAGTTGAATTGGTAGCTGTCGCTGCGTCCCATGTTGCGGCTGAGGAGGCCGCCGTTGCTCACCAGGCGGAGCACGCCCATCGTCGTATCGTCGTAGACGGCTCCCTCGCCGGTGTAGAGGTGGCCGCCCGACCCGGTGCGGTCGAGCATGCGATAGACGTTTTGGATGGTCTGCACCGTGTTGGTCTTGCTGTTGCTGATGGTCTTGGAGTAGGAGAGTTTCGCAGAGAGGCCCTTCAGGGCGTGTATCCAGTCGAAACCGAATTCGATGCTTCCGTTGACGTTCAGGTTGTTGGTCTGGTTCTGCACGTTGTCGCTGTGGTTTTGCACGGCGGCGAAGTTGTAGAGTTGCGTCGCGCTGGTGGGGATGCCGTTCTCCATGCCGCTATAGACGAGGGGGTAGCCTCCCACGTAGTCGGGGACGAAGGGGAGGTGCGTCATCAGCCACTTGTAGTCGTAGTCGGTACCGCCACCCTGGGGTGTGGTGGAGTTGTTGCGCTCGCCCCAGTCGCCGCTGATTTGCAAGGCGGTCTTCACATACTTGCCGATGTTGGCGTTGATGCCGGCGCGGAAGTTCCAACGCTCGTAGTCGAGGCGTCCGATGTTGCCGTCCTGCGTGTAGTAGGAGACACCGCCGAAATAGGTGGCCGTGTCGTTGCCGCCGTTGATGTTGATGCTGTGGCGTTGTGTCAGCGCCGTGCTCCACTCCTTGTCGAGGAGGTTGTAGTCGAGGTTTCGGGCGGCTTCCATTTCGTCGGCTTGGAAGAGTTGGGTGCGCAACTCGATGTTGTCCTGCGTAGAGGTGTTGGCGGCTTGGATGGTGTTGTACACCTTCATATAGTCATATGAACTGAGCATCTTCGGTGTGTAGAGGGCGTCGGTCCAACCAAACTGTCCCGTATAGCTGATTTTTGGTGCGGCGTTCTCGCCTTGCTTCGTCTTCACCAGCACCACGCCATAGGCGGCACGGGCGCCATAGACGGCGGCGGAGGCGTCCTTCAGCACAGTGATGCTCTCCACCTCGCTGATGTCGAGGTTGTTGAAGGCGTCTTGTGTGGAGATGAAGCCATCGATGACGTAGAGCGGGGTGGGGTCGGGTTCGCCGCCGCGGGTGGAGCCGGGGTCGTTGGTCTTGGCCATCGCGTCGCTCTGGCGGATGCTGAGCGAGGGGCTTTGTCCCGGTCGGTAGCCGTTGGCGTTGACGCTCACGCCGTTGAACATTCCCACGAGGGCGTCGCCGAGGCTTCCTACCGACAGGTCTTGGATGTCCTTGGGGGAGATGGTCTCCACGGCGCCGGTGACATTCTTCATTTTCTGGGTGCCATAGCCCACCACCACGACCTCTTCGAGGCTCTTGTCGTCAACCACCAGGCGGACGACGCCGCCGGGTTTCACGGTCTGGGTGAGATAGCCGATGTAGGATATGGCAATCTTGGCATCGTTGGGCACTTGCAACTCGTAGTTGCCGTCAAGGTCGGTGATGACGCCGCCGGTCTTCTGCCCTACAATGGTGATGGTGGCTCCGATGACGGGTTCGCCGTTCTCGTCAAGCACGGTGCCTCGCACCGTCTGCCCTTGTGCAAAGGCGAGGGTGGGCAACAGGGTGAGGAGCAGCCCCAAGCACCAACTGATAAGGTGTGTCTTTTTCATATCTTGTATTCCTTTTTTTGTTCTACATGGTTGGGGTTAGTTCCACCAGCGGGGGTCGCCGGTCTTGCGCTCCACCTGCTCGGCGCCGGTGGGGGTGAAATTGCCATTGGCGGGGTCGATGAAGGCCGGGTCGGTTTGCAGCGCGTTGTTGCTGGTGTCGTAGGAGTTGGTGGTGAAGCCTTCCGTCTCAGGAGCGCCGTCATACCAATAGGTGTTGTAGGCGAAGTTGTTGATGGCCGACGTGTTGATGCGTCCGGTGAGGCGGCGTGGCACCTGTCCGCTGCCGCAGTCCACGAAGATGTTGTTGACGATGTCGTAGTTCGACGTGGCCCTGCCGTCAAAGCCGCTGTGGTTGGCCATCTGTCCCTTGTAGGCGATGTTGTAGAACGTGCAGTTGCGCAGGTTGATGGAGTTGGTCAGGTATCCGGCGCGGTCGCATCGGCAGGAGTTGTTGTAGCGGATGAAGTAGTTCACCGCGTTCTCGTTGGCCGACCAGAAGGTGCAGTTGGTGGCTGTGAAGTCGTTGATGAAGCCGCCGCCATCGTAGATTTGGAAATAGGCGGAGCTGCTCATCTTCTCGTCGGGTGTGAATTTCACCAGGACGTTGGTCATCGAGAAGGTCTTCACGCAATATTTGACCTTGTTGTCAAACATGAAGTTGCGGTTCACGTTGCTCACCGTGCAGTTGGTGAAGGTGATGGGGTCGGTGATTTGGTAGTAGTTCTGGTGGTCGGCATCCAACTTGTCGGGGTCGGGGTTCTCGCTCAGGGCGATGAAGGGTTGGTTGGACTCTCCGCACTCGAAGTTGAGGTATTTCGCCTTGAAGCCGCTGCTGGTGGCCAGTCCGCCGGAGGGGCCATAGGTGATGGTGGCGTTGTTCGTCTTGCTGGTGGTGCGGAGGGTGACCATCTTGTTGCCGAAGTCGAGCACCGAGGAGACGGTGTAGTGCCCGCCGGGGGCCAGATCGAAGTTGAGGTTCATCCCCACGGAGTCTTCCGGGATGGGGTTGGCGGCGAACCACTCGCAGAGGTCGCCCTCGGGAATGGTGGCGAAGGAGGCCTCGAAGGAGTTGAAGAGTTTCTCGGTGGCCGTGGTGGCGTCGCTGTTGTTCAACTCGCTGTTGCCCAATGTGCGGAGGATGAGCTTGTAGTTCATGTCTTCCTCCCTGTCGGTGATGATGGAGCAGCCGTCAACCACCTTGCTCACCAGCGGCTGGCTCTCGTCGCTCAGGTCGAAGAGCGTCACTTCGTAGCCACGGGCGCCGTGCACCACGGGCCAGGCGATGGTCATCAGGTCGCCGTCGGTGTTGGGCGTGATGGTGATGTCGCCTTCTGCGGGTGACGACAACTGCGTGTTTCTCACGCTGCTCACGAATTTCTCGTTGTCATCATAGGTATCCGCGCAGGAGGCCAGGAGCCATGCACCTAAGGCAATAGCACATAGGAAACACAACCCCTTGGTCGATACAAAGGATGATTTGTTCATAGGTTGGTTATTAAGTTATACATGTATGATTGTTCTAATTCAATGACGTCAAAAAGGTGGTGATGTAACCATCTTATGCGGTTCCCAGGTTAGGAAGTAGGTGTCGTTTTTTTTAGCAGTTTCAAAAGTAGTGAAAAAATATCATTTCAGCAACATTCAACATCGAAAATTGCTGAAAAAGGAGCGTTTTTTATTCTTTTCGGCTGTTTTTTAGCCTGAAAGCCACTAAAACAGGCTCGGTTCTTGTTCTTTTTCAACGTATCTCTGTTCCATTGTTGTTCGTTCTCTGTCTTGATATCATCAACTCCACCCTGCAAAAAGCAGCGGGTATCCGGCTGTTGGAAATAGTAACGGGAATCGGACTCGCTTTCATCCGCTGATTGAAATGAAAAACGAATCAAATGCTTGGCTTCATCATACAGGGAGGTGCGGTGGTATGCCACCCCTTCGTATTTCAGCCTGTCTTATGAACTCCTCGGTTTCTCTGATGGCTGATTCTTGTGCGTCCCGGATAATTTCAGCCATAGTAGGTCTGTTGTATCTGCCTTGGTTGGTGTTGCTTTGTTGGAATGACAGTTCGTTTCTTGCCCATCGAGCGAGTCGCTTGGAAGTGTTCCATGTGGGTTGCATTTCAAAGCGCATACGGGTGAGTGAGCGGTTTTCTTCTGTCCAGTATTCACTGAAGTGCCTTATCATCTCCTCGCCATATCGTTCGACGTAGGGATGGAGGGTGTCGATAAACCGCTGTCGTCGTATTTCGAGATTTTCCGTCGGATTTTTCTCGCACGCATGCGCGGGGGTGAGGTTGTTTCTTTCTTTTTTTTGTTTTTTTTCTTCTATCGGGGGGGCAGGGGGGAATTCTTCTTTCTTTTGTTTTGTTTCTTCTTTGCGTGTCGCAAACGTTGTCACATTTGCTGTCACATAGTCTGTTACATAGTCTGTCGCATAGCCTGTCACGCCGGTTGTCTCAGACGGATTTTCCACATTGCCGTATTTGTCTGATTCATAGTGAAATGCCGCAGTATCACAGCAAACTGGAGTTGTCACATTTTCTGTCACACAGGCTGTCTCATCCCCTGTCACATCGGCTTGCACATCCCCTGTCACATCGGCTTGCACACAAGCTGACACATAGAGCAGGTTAGGTTGGCGTGATCCAGCAGTGTTTTCCCATACGGCGTAGCCTTTTTCACAGAGACGATTAATGTAACGTGCAAGTGTTTGCCTATGCATGTCCAATTGGGATGCCAAGGCATTGACACTGTCGTTCACCCTCCCGTCACCATCGGCCATGGCGAGGAGATAGATCAATATCAAAGCTTCGCGCTTGTTGTCGAACAGTGAGAGAATGTCCCGGCAGTCGGTGGTGGTGATTCTTGTCTTTTGCATATCCGTGTTGTTTCAAATGATTACAAAGGACAAATATATGTCACTTTTCTTCATCAATGATGTCATTTTGATATGGAGGTGAAGGGGAATGCATGATATTTCTCTTTCATAGAGGCATAAAACGGATCAAAAACTCCGTAACTGTGATCCACTTCAAAAAACAAATAGGAAAAATTTGTTCAAAAAGCTTTTTTATTACATTTATAATTATTACTTAAGTTTCGGAAGTAAAAACACCTTACAAAACTAGGATTTATCTTGTATGGCTACCGGTTGTGAAGTGAAGCCCGAAGGGCTGGGACGACCACAGGCAGGTGGTGGAGCGAAGCGTAACCCCTGCTTGACGATG
>JAFWSS010000212.1 GCA_017524385.1 Prevotella sp. | reverse complement strand
CTCCCTTGAGGGGCGGGGATGTTGCACTCTGAGTGAGCATCCCGTGAGCAAAAGGTGTGTGCGCATATCCCCGCCCCTTGAGGGGAGGGGTAGGGGTGGGGTATTTGACCCAAAGGTTATTCTTGCGTATATCTAATATGACGTTTTCAGTCATGAGCAAAAGGTGTGTGCGCATATCCCCGCCCCAGTAGGGTCAGGTCTTGTGCCTGACCGCAAAGGGGTAGGGGTGGGGTATTTGACCCAAAGGTTATTCTTGCGTTTTTCAAATATGACGTTTTCAGCGCTCTGGGGTGGACACGGTCTCTTGGCGTAGGTTGTTCATCAAATATCAAACGCAGGTCGAAAAAGTTGGTTAAATAATCCAAAATCTCGGTGGAGGTTATGCAATAATATGCCATAATCATTGTCTATTAATAAATCATTGGAATGAGACGAAACTCGATGATATGGAACAGAAATTCGGTGTAAATAGCATTGACTTGCAAGAGTTGTATGACTTTTGCGATCGGGAGGGTGAGATTGTCGTTTATCAGAAAGGCGAGCGGATGGAGTGCGAGGGCGAACCGTCGCGGTGGTTCGGTTTTGTTATCAAAGGCTGTTTCAAGTATGTGACACGAGGCATCAGTGATGGCAAGGAGCACATCACATGGTTTTCTTTCGAGGGCGAGTATGTGGGCGACTATCCATCCTGTCTCAACGACAGACCGTCTCAGACCACGATAGAGGCGATGATGCCCAGCAGCGTGTTAAGGGTGAGTGGCGAACAACTGATGCGGCTGTTCAATCAAAATACGAAAGCCATGCAACTACGTTGTATCATCGGGGAGCACCTGCTCTGTCAGGCCCGTGCCCGTTATCTGGACTTCCACCGTGCCACACCCCGCGAACGTTACGACCTGTTGTTACGCCGTTGTCCCGGCATCGTTGAACACTTGCCCTTGCATGCCATCGCATCATTCCTGAACTTGACTCCTCAACAATTGTCGCGAATCAGAAGAGCTGTCACCTTCGAAGATTGACAGCAACTCCCTTCAACTCCCCTTCAACTCCCCTTCAACAAAACTCCCTTTCAACAAAACTCCCTTTAACTCCTGAAAAAAGCATACATATGTCCCTTTAACTTCTCTTTAACTCCCCTTTAACTCCTTTTTAACTCCTAAATAAAAAAAACTCCTCTTCAACAAAAACTCCTCTTTAACTTCCCTTTAACTTCTTTTTAACTCCTAAAAAAAATACTCCTCTTTAACTCCTGAAAAAAGCATACATATGTCCCTTTAACTCCTCTTTAACTTCTCTTTAACTTCTTTTTAACTCCTAAAAAAATACTTCTCTTTAATTCCTGAGAAAAGTATACATATGTCCCTTTAACTCCTTTTTAACTTCTCTTTAACTCCTTTTTAACTCCTAAAAAAACCTTTAACTCGATTATATATTTTTCCGAAAAGTGGTAATATATAAGTAGAAGACATCAAGCGAATGGAAACGAGAACAGGCAATACATTCCAAGCCATGCAGGATGAGACACTGCTCATACGCAGCATCCTTGACGGACAGACGGCGTTGTTCCGTCTGCTTGCCGGGCGATATGCCGGGGAGGTGTTGAGGATGGTGGCACGCCTGATTCCTTCGCAAGAAGAAGCGGAAGAGGCCACGCAGGACACGCTGTTGGAAGCTTTCCGGAGCCTTGCCCGATACGATGCGCGACAGGCTGGTTTCAGGACATGGCTTATGCGGATAGCCTACCACACGGCACTGAAGCATTACCGGAAGCGTCACAGGTCTGTCACCACCGTCGAAATGGAACAGGATAGGCTTTCCAACATCCCGGATGATGAAGCCGACGCACTGCTGGATGACACCACCGCCCACCGCGTGGAACTCATGGAAAGAGCCATCGACACACTGAAACCCGACGATCAGATGCTGCTCAGCCTCTATTACTTTGACGACCGCCCGATCCGGGAAATCGCATGCATTACGGAGCATGAGGAGAGCTATCTCCGCTCGCGGTTGCAATGGATACGGAAAAGACTGGCTATCACCATCAAAACCCTTGAGAACAATGAACAAAAATGAGACCAACAAAGACCAAGGTCTTCGTCTCGCCATACAACATAGGAACGAGACTCCCGAAAAGATGACGCTGCCCGACGACTTCACCGACCGCCTGATGCAAAGCATAGGTCAACAGAAGCCAGAGCAGGAGCCAAAGCCGTTGTCGGAACCGATGTCGGAACCAATGTCGAAGAGGCATAGCCCATGGCTCTACGCCCTCGTCGGCGCCGTTGCCGCCGGCATCCTGCTGTTGTTGGCTTTCCACTACACTCATGGCAATGTGGATGCAGGGAAAGGGAATGTGGTGGCCCGGCAGACGGAAAAACAAGAGTTGCCTGGCAAGCCGGAATCACCAAAAGGTGACGAACAAAGGCAAAGCCTGCCGACGGAGCAGCAGGGCAACCCTGTGAAAGACCACGGGGGAGCGCAAGCACCAATAATTGCCAAGGATATGGATGGTGGGGAGAAAGCCAATAATGTCGGCCCGCAATCCCATGCGCCATCGGCAATTTCCAAGTCGGCAACCAATGTCTCAACAACCGACAGTCTTGATTACTATATCGACAAGATAGAACGCGAATTGGCCCAAGTGGATGAGAGCCTCTATATCGAGAGGATAAACAAGGTGATAAGTGCCGACGAGCGACTGCAGCGTATCGTCAGCAGCTACATCCTGCACAACCTCGACGAGGATGGACGTCCCCAAACGGCAGACAATATGTATAACGTAAAAACAGGACAAGATGAAAAATAGACATATCTTTGCGATTGCGGCGGTGCTGATGGCTATCACATGCAAGGCACAACCGAGTCACTCCAGCAGCATGCAGGAAAAACTGAATGCCTTTGTGGAATCAAAGGAGTATAATGTGCAAAAACTCTACTCCAAAGACGGATTCAATGTTTATCTGTTTGCCCAGCAATTTGCCATGGAAGAAGAGCCTCCCGGCGATTATTACGGGCCGCTGTTCACTCCTCGGATGATGGACTTGGAGAGGGCCTACAGGACAGAGACCGTCAATGCCAAGACCATCTACATCCATGATGCAAGCGACGGCGACTCACCCCTGCCAGGGGTCAAGTTCCAATTCAAGATCGACGACCTCCATCCGATGACTCAGCAGGTGGCATTCGACCTCAACAAGAACATCCGCCTCATTTCCTTTGAGGAACCCGACGGGAAAATCTATGCCTTGCTGCTGATGTGGGACCAGACCATCGACCCGGACAAAACCATCGGCAATGTATTCCTAATGGACGGAATGATTTATGAGATCAGCGGATATAAGTTGGACGACAGGCCTTTCATCGCCCACTACAAGCCCAAGGCACCGGAATCGGAAGGGATGGCTTTTGACGCTCAAATCAAGTATGGCACCACACCCGATGAGATGACTGTCGATGTGTTCATGGCCAAGGTGAAGCGCACCTGTGAGATATTCCAACGCGAGACTCCGCAAGGCCAGATGGCGGCTGGCGTGGTGCTCAACAAGACGTGCAATGCGTTCACTGGCCAACTGACCCAGCAACAGTACTACGACCTGCTGAGCTGCATCCAGCCGTTGGTCGATAACGAAAAGAACGAAAACCTGAAGAGCATCCTGGCCTATTCCTGCTACTTGATTTACAAGAAGAGCGAAATCTTTGAAGGGGACAGGGAAACGGACGTCACACATGCATCGGCGGGAACTTCGGAAACCACCACTTCGCAGGTGTCGAAAACAATCGTCTATAACAGCATGCTCATGAACGAAATGGTGGAGAAGGAGATGGTGGAGTGCCAGATTTCTGGTACTGCCCCCTTGAAAGGCAATAAGGTGGAAGTGATACGCAGCATTACTCCCGAACTATTGGGGGCGTGCCCTATCACCAATGGCAAATTTTCCTTTACCTGCAAACTGCCCAAGAATGAGATTTGCCGGATGTATCTCGATAACAGAGAAGTCGTTTACTTCTATACCGATGGCAAGCCCATCAATGTGGATATGGAGAAGCTGACGGTGAAAAGTGACAAGTCCAGCCAGAAAATCAATGATTTCCTGCAGTTGGTGGAGCGCGAACGAATGGATGAATTCCTTGAGGGCGATAGCCTGAAAAAGGCGAAAATCAACCGTCAGCGTGGTGAGCGCCTTCTCAAGGCTGTCCGTGAAAATCGCGACAATATCCTCTCCGCATTCGCGCTCAGTCAGGTCTATACGGAAATGAGTTACGAGGAACTGAAACCCTACCTGAACGACGACTATGCCTTCTCGCACCACATCCTCTTGTCGCCGATGCGTGAATACATGGAAGGGTTGGAGAAGCGCAAGCCTGGCACGCACTACGTCAATCTCGAATTGGTAGACACGAAAGGCCGGCCGCATCAGTTAAGCGAATACATCGGCAAGGGGTATGTCGTCCTGCATTTCTGGCATGGCTTAGGCGGTTATGGGTATCAAATCCCTCCGTCCATGAAGGCGCTCTACGACACTTGCCATTCGCGCGGTGTGGAGTTCGTCACCTTGGCTTTTGGTTTCGGGGTGCAAGGATGGCGGGAGGAAGTAGAACGGCGCCATCTGCCATGGCCGCAGTTGATGCCAGACCCCGACACCAGCCAGCAAAAGGCTGCCGCCGCCTATGGCATCCGTTCTTATCCTGAGTTGGTTGTCATCGATTCCAAAGGAACGATAGTGGCGTGTCCCCGGAATGTGGAGGAACTGAGTTCAGTCTTTGAAGGAATCAAAAAGATTGAAAATTGAAAATTTAATTCAATTGAAGATTGTATTCAATTGAAAATTGAAGATTTTATTCAATTGAAGATTGAAGATTGAAAATTGAAAATTGAAGATTGAAAATTGAAAATTGCCCCTCTTTGCTCACGATGTAGCTTTAGGGGGCGACGCTTCCCAGCGTCGTCGTGAGCAAATGGTGTGTGCGCATATCCCCTCCCCTCGAGGGGATTTGTCGTGAGCAAAAGGTGTGTGCGCATATCCCCCGAGCAAAAGGTGTGTGCGCATATCCCTGAGCAAAAGGTGTGTGCGCATATCCCCGAGCAAAAGGTGTGTGCGCATATCCCCGCCCCTTGAGGGGAGGGGCTGGGGTGGGGTATTTGACCCAAAGGTTATTCTTGTGTTTTTCTAATATGACG
>JAFWSS010000211.1 GCA_017524385.1 Prevotella sp. | reverse complement strand
CTCGTCGGAGTGCCAGTCCAATTGCCATGTGGGGGCGGCGTCTATGGAGGATTCCACATACTTCGGGTTGACGGGGTTGACGGGGGTGGGATCCTCGATCGTGTCATCATCGTCCGACCCGCAGCCCCACACAAGTGTGAGGGCTGCGAGCAACAATGGCCATAATATATGCTTGTTTCTCATCTTGATATCTGTTTTTTTGTCAATTTACAAACTTCAATCTTCAATTTTCAATCACCGTTTTCTTGCCGTTGTAGATATACACACCTTTCTTCACGGGACGTTTCTCGAGTTTGATGCCGTCGAGAGTATACCAACCGGCTCTCGGGATGTCGCGGCGCATGAAATTGATGTGGGTGGGCTCTGAGGGTGTGCCGAGAACACTGTTCTTGCAGAACTGGGCCATGTCGCCGGTCGTGGCGATGATGTCGCCGCCGCGCTCGATGGCAAACGACAATTCCTCATTGCCGTCGCCCTCAATGCTGAGGTAGAGCAGACTGTCGCTGTAGGCTGACGACACACCACGCAGGTCGCCGTCGGAGAAGGCCAGCAGACGGTCGCCGGGCTCCAATTCCACGCCATCGGCTATCGCCGTCACCGACATGGTGAACGGTTTGCCGCCATCAAGACTCTGGCTCGAGGGTGCCCGTCTCACTTCGTCGAGGAAGGTGCTGCCTGGCTCGAAGAACGGATACGTGAACTTGGCAGAGCCTTTGCTCTTGCGGTAGAGCATATAGCCCTCGCCGGGCATCATGTATACCAGATTGCCCTGCCAGTGGCCGGCACCCTTGTAGCGGGTGAAGTAGGCGAACTCGTCGTGGCTCTTGATGATATCGCCCTCTTCCGCAAAATCATAGTAGCCGGCAAGGGCGGTCTCTACCGTCAGGTTGAGTATCGGTGTGTAGCCGATGCTGTTCCAGCCTTGCTCCACATTGATGGTGCGCTGCGTATTCTCCATGATGATGGTGCCGGAGATAGGCACGTTGATGTCTTGCTGGACATTGACACAGTAGGAGCGGCTGGGCCGTATCGCCAGGTCGTTGCTGCCGTCGGAATTGAGCCATGCTCCGTCTTTGTACACCAGTGTGTGGTTCTCGGTGTTGTCGGTGATCACATCGCCGTTCTTCCACGGGAAGGCACTGAGCAGACGGTTGGCATTGGGGAACGACTTGTCGTTGTAGACATAGAACGATACCCAGTTCCAGCCCTTTTCCAACTGAAGATTCTGCACGTAGAACACTCCGGCGGTGAATTCGACGGGTTTGTCGATGCCGAGGGTCGACGACGCCCGGAAGTGGATGGTGTCGGGCTGCAGAAGCATCTCCAGTCCGGTCTCGTAGCGCCATAGCTTGAAGTACAGCTGCTTGTTGTCGTTCTTGTTGTCGTAGATGGTGAGGTAGACCAAATTGTCGTAGGCCTTCTCATCATACTCCAGATGGGCCACGCCGTGGCATACATTGTCGCTGTCGAACACACCCACAATGTCGCGCGGGTCGGTGTCTATCTCATCGTTGATGATCACACGGCCAGAGATGTTCATGGTGTATCGGCCGAGCTCGCTGTCTACTATCCAGTCGGGCTCTTCGCCTTCCACTATTAGTGTCAGGTACAACGGCTCGGCGAAGCCGTTTTCATCCTTCAGATAGATCACCTCGTCGTAGGTGCCCACGTTGAGATGCTTGTTCACCTTTAGCGTCACCATCATTATCTCTCTCGGCATCAGTGTGCCGGTCTGATTTTCTACGGTCATCCACACCGGGAGGTTTTCGACGTTGTAGTTGTGACTTACATTGCCATTGTTCTTGACGTAGATATACAGGTTGGCCTCCGTGCCATACAACGAACGAGCCTCTATCTTGTTTTCACTCCATTTCAGCGGACTGCGGTCGATGTAGAAGCAGGCGGTCACGGGTGATGCCATGTTGTTGCCGTTCTTGTCGGGGATTTCCCGCAATGTCACGTAGACATGACGGCGGTTCAGGCGCGCCTCATTCTCGTTGATGTTCACCATCAGCTGGTTGTTGCGGCCGGCAAAGCTGAAGTCGAGGTTGTGAAGCTCCTCGTAGGGCATCACCGGAGCGGCATTGCCCTCATCCACATGGCTGAGCATCTTGTCGATGTCGTCGATGAAGAAGTAGTCGCGCTGTGGCGTGTCGGTAGGCTGTTGTGTCTCGGGGTCTTTGGCGTAGATGATGTTGCCATCATCATCCTTGTATATCCTGCGGTTGTAGAGGTAGGGCACGTACTCGATGTCGTTGTCGGCCTGACGTTCCTGGCGGTCGAAGCTCAGATAGGTCAGCAGTCCGGCCTCTTCGCCTTTGGGGCTCTTGGTGCTGTAGGCCTCGATGAGGGTCAGTGGCAGCGACTGCGAGAAGAAGCAGATCTCGTCGAGGTTGCCGCGCAGCCATTTGCGGGCATCCACCACATTGACCACCGAGTCGACCTTCTCCTCATACACCGAAGCGCCGAGCAACAGGTGTCCGCCGGAGATGCCGCCGATGGAGTCGGCCTTGAATGTGCCGAGCAGCTTCTTGTCCACGTAGATGTTCACGATGTTGTGCGGACGGTTCACGGTCATGGCATAGTGGTGCCAGTCGTTGTCGCTGAAGTTGCCGGGCAACGGCACAGTCATGCCGTTGGAGCGGTAGATGAGCTGGTTGTTGTCGAAGCCGATGAAGAACTGGCTCTCGGCGCCTATATCGGTGGCACGGCCTGTGCCGTTGCTGATGAGAGCGCCCTTGCCCTTGTCGTCGGTCTTGAACCAGAACATCAGGGTGTAGTCCTCGTCGGCTGTACGAGTGATGGCGTTGCTCTTGAGAGCTATGCCGCGGTCTTCCCATTCCAGGTGGAGCGACATGCCATGGGGCATCGCCCAGGTGGCGTTGTGCAATGTGGCGTGGGCACCCTGCGACTTGTCGAGGGCGTAGTCGCCGTTGCCATCCTCCATCGGGTAATAGTCCACAAGGCCCATCTCATAGCCGCTGAGACGCTTGAAGCCGTAGGTGGTGCCTATTTCAATGGCGTCGAGGGCGCGGTACCACAGACGCGCTTCCTTCATGCGTCCTTTGTAATAGCTGCTGCGGTTGCGGTTGGCCTCGTTGGTGCGGCCGAAAATGAGGGTGCCGGTGCCGGTGTAGGCTTCTTGCATGTCATACTCGCCAAGGATAGTGCCGCCGTTGAACAGCGTAAGGTGGCATCGGGCCTCATTGTTGTCGGCATCGGGCTGCTTGATGACCATGGCCACTTGTGTGAAGCCCTTGCCGGTGATGGTGTCTTGCGTCTCGTACGTCTGCTTGTCGACAACGGCCCTCAGGCGCTTGTCGGAGGTGAGCCACAGTTGCAGTTTCTTGCCGCTGAGACCATGCGAGAAGAGAGGCATGTCTTTTCCGGTATTCTCGGGTTTGATGAGCATGTCGATGGTGATGTCCTTCTCGTTGAAGTTGCGCCTGGCCTCGGTCTCCACGCTCGAGTTGCCGTTGAACTGCAGCGAGACAGTCTCCGACACATTGTCGTTGTTCACCTCGCCGGTGACCTCGAAGTTGGTGGTGGATTGCAGGAAGTTGTACTCGATGTCCTCGGTGAAGTTGAAGATGATGCTCTCGCCGATGTCGAGGATGCCGTCGGCGGGCTCGGCCTCGCCGAAGAGCTGCGGACGGCGTGTGTCCTTGATGCCGCTCAGCACTTTGGATGCCGTGGTGAGGTAGCTGTTGCCGTTGCGGCAGAAGAGTACGGCCCGCAGGTCGTAGGCCTTTTCCATGATCACGCCGTCGCCATAGAATTCGGTTGTGATGTTGCCGTTGGCGGGTATCATCTCGCATACGCCGCCGGCCTTCGCCATCAGGGTGGAGTCGGCGTAGTAGGAGCAGAGGTTGGTCCAGTAGTCATCGCCACGGGCGGTCTCCTTGTACTGGAACTCGATGTGGTCGAAGTTCTTCTGGTGCTTATCGAAACCGCTGATGGTCACTGGGATGTAGTATCCGCGCTTTTCGTTATAGGGAGCGTCGGTGTTCATCACCCACTTGTCGCCGGGCGACGAGATGTTCACCGTGCCGGCCTGTTTGAGGAAATGCACATCGAAGGCCACCTCGTCCCAGGCGTTCACGAAGTCTTCCTGAGACATCAAGCCTACCACGAGGTTCTCGTAGTCGAATTCCTCACCGGCATACACTTCAAGCACTTTCTCTGTCACCTTTCCAGGCTCGACGTGTATGGTGCGTCCTGCGCCGGTGAGCGGCATACCATCGACGTAGAGTTTAGCACCGTGTGGGTTGGCGGTCTCGCTCATGTAGAACGAGAAGTAGGATAATGCGCCGGTGGCGGCTTCGGGTTTCTCGCTGTCGTTGGTCAGGTATACCTTGAAGCGTGCGGGCTCGCCGTAGGGCACGCCGCTGATGCTCTGTTTGTCGAGTGTGATCTTGGGATTCTCAATCTTCTTGGTGCGCTCGTCGAGCACTGTTCCCGGAAGATAGAAGTGGGTCTTGCGGGCATTCTCCCAAGGACGTGCCGTGGCTCCGCCGCGGGTGCGATAGACGAAGCTCTTGGAGTAGGGCATGTCGTCAAGCACGTACTCACGGGCAATGAACAGTGAGTCGTAAGACACCTGATGATCAAATTTATTCCTCGTGAAGACATCGTAGTCGTCAACGCTCTTCACTTTGTCGAACTTGCTCTTCACACGGTACACATCGAAGTCGAGATGGGCACTGCTGTCGAAGTCGATGTTGAAACTTTCCCTGCGGGAGAATGATTTTGAGTTGCTGCCCACTCCCTTGGTGGAGTAGTCGAAGACGGGAAGTATGCGGAATGACATGTTCTTGCCTGCGAATTTCACGGTCACCTTGTAGTCCTCGTCACCGTCTTTCTTTTCAGAACCGCTGATTGAGGCCTCCTTGTCGGCATCGGATTCTATTTTCTTCATCAGGTATTTCAGTATTGGAGCGCCGACAAGTTTCAAAAAAGAGAGAACAGTATCACCTTTGCCACCTTCAACTGAGCCGTTTTCGCCGGATTTCTCATCTTCGAAGAAGGGAGCGCCGTGATAGCCCGGCATTTTCAGATGGGTGGTGGTGGCGTATTCGCTGGAGAATTCTTCGCTGTAGCTCACTGATGAGCCGCCGTCGATGTCGAAATTGCGCACAAGGTCGTCAGCTTGGTATTTCTCCCTTTCGTTCTGGGCGATGAATCCGATCCATTTCAGCACAACTTCCCAGTATTGGGCCACTTCGTCGGGATAGTCCTTTCCGGTGTTCTGGGGCAGGTAGATGCGGTAGCTCATGTCATCCTCTTCCGGCATCTCGCTGGAATAATAGTAGGGTTCGCCGTCCTTGATGTTCATCACACCGAAGAGGCTGTCAGTGGGCTGGTAAAGCGAGAGATACACTGGTTTTCCTGTGGCGTTGGCGCGCCTCTGTGCCTCTTCAGCCGTGCCGGTGAACATGAGCGACTGGCACTGCTTGATGTGCTCGGGGATGAGCTGGTTGAGAATGTATTTCTGGGTGTGGAAGAAAGTTGACTCCACCTTAGGGCCATAGATCAGCGATTCGTCTCTCACCAAGTGGTAGAGGGAGTCGTTGGCGTCACGGCCCTGTGCTATCTCCACCATAGTGCCATACTCCAGTTGGTCGCCTGTGGGCAGTGCACCGCCGGGCAGCTTGGCCACCATCTGTCGGAAGATGCTGTCGGGGATGGCCCGGATGGTGGAGGCCGTGGTCACCGTCATGTTTTGCACCATGCCCATGTAGATGTCGGCCGGGGCGCCCACCATGTTGATGCTGCCGCTCGTGGTGATGTCATTTTCTATCGACATGTTGTAGTTGAACGAGCGGTTGCCTTCATAGTTGCATAAATACTCGAATTCAAGGTATTTCTCCGTGTTGGAGCTGTTGGTCAGGCCGAATGTGGTGCCGGTGCCAGCGGGGGCGGCCACGGCTCCTGAGAAGTTGTCGAGCGTAGTGCCGTAGGAGAATGCGAACGACAGGCCGATTTTCATCGCCATGTCCACACTATAGCCGTATCTCAGCGAACTGCCCCGGTGGAGGGTGGCGGTGCTGCCGCCGCCTGGCGGGTCGCGAAGGATATCGACCAGCATCGGCGTGCCTACGCTGAGGATGTCTTTGCCCTCTTCTATGGGGAAGTAGTTGAGCACATAGCCTTGGATGGGTGTCGTCTCAAAGGTGGATCCGTCTTTTTCAAGGGTGAGGGTCACGGTGCGCAGGGCTTCCTTGCCAGTGAGCATTCGCGTCATCTGCTCGGCTTCCAGGTTGAGGATGCCTTCGCCGTTGTCGTCGAGTGCCACCTCGCTTCGGTCGGTGTTGTTCTTCAGGCCGTTGTGCACGATGACCTTGCCGCCACCCACCTTCACCACGTCGATGGTGTCGCTCTGATGGTTGTTATTCCAATAGTAGCGCTCCACAGCCGACAACAGTATGGGGTAGCTGCGGTTGAGGCTGAATACCGGGTGGCCGAAGGTGTAGGCTACACCGGTGGGTGAGCCGGCGTCCTCGTAGGCCAGCGGCACCCTCGACTTGGTGCCGTCGACACATTGTGCCACATACACCTTTTCGCCCAAATAGTCAAATTTGTCGTAGGTGATTTGCCTGCTCAGCAGTTCCAACGGACTGTGGTAAATGCGGTTGTACTTGGCATAGTAGCGCACGATGGGGGAGCGCACCTCACTGCCGCTGGCTGTGAGGTAGGTGCCGGCGATGGTGTCGGTATGCTCGGTGGTGCAGTCCGTCAGGTCGATGACCTCGCTGGTCATGCCTTCTTGGAAGAGGGTGCTATAGCCGTCGTTGTAGATTTGCTGCACTTTCCATCTCACCGGAGGCAGGTAGAGCGTGTATTCGCCAGTCAGGGAGTCGGGGGACACCTCTAAGCGCTTGCGGGTGAAGTGAACTTTGGTCTGATAGTGTTGGGCGCGGTCGTTGTTGGTGTGGGCGAAGATGGTGTCGCGCTCACTCACATTGGGGTGGAGGTTGTCGTAAACAAGCCACGAGGAGTTGTCGCCATCGAGGGTGAGCACCATCTTCAAACCGCTGCCTAAGTTGTTGCGGGAGAGGTTGTTGTCGAGTGGCAGGTCGCCCTGGGTGTCGCCACCCACGATGCGCCCGATGAGTTTCACCTTGGTGTCGTCGTAGAAAAACTGCAGCGACTTGTCTTCGGTGAAATTGTAGCCTTCGGCCGACTTGAAATAGCCGTCGTTGATGAAGGTATGACCATCCATCACTGCTTGGATGATGTTGTCGCCTTCGCCCACACGGAAGGAGTACTTGCCCTCGAAATCGCTCTCCAAGGGCTTGCCGGCGGAGGTATATACCTTATGGCCGTTGACAAGGAACTGGGCGCCCTTCACGGGGATGCTTGTGCCTTCGAACATCACAAAGCCGGAGAAGCGGAAGCCTGAGGTGATGATGAAGTCGCCGAGCTTCTCATGGTTGCTCGTGGCGTTGAAGGTTATCTCATACTTGTCGGTCTCGTATTTGTGGTGTATGGAACCGCTGTTGACCGGACCCACGGTGTAGGTCACTGAGGTGCCGCCATAATAGGAGAGCTCGTCTATCATATAGTAGCCGCTGTCGTCGGTGACAGTCTCTGCCACCTGCTCGGAGCCATGGTATACGGCTACGGTGATGCCGGCGGCGGCTGTACCGTCGCGGAAGCGCAGGTAGCCTTCCACCATGCCGGTGTCTTTGCAGCGGCCTTCGACAGTGTCGGTCTCAGCATAGTGGGTTCCCTCGCAGTCCACGTTGGAGCGCACCTTGTACTCATAGGTGAGCAGGGGAGACACGGTGGTGTCTTCGTATGTGGTGTTGTCGAGGTTGTCGGCGATGATGTCGAAGTCTTTGTTTGTCCCTTTCTCGCGGCGAAGCACTGTGAAGTAGTCCACCACGCCGCCATCGGTGTCCCAGGTGAGCAGCACGCTGCTCTGGCGGGTCTCCGTCAGAAGGGTCTTCTCCACCCGGCCGGTGGATTCATGATAGAATGTGGGGTTGGTGTCCTGGCCGGCGACGGGGATGGTGATCACGGATTCGGGAACGGCCGCCTGGTGCATCACAGGGCGGATGCCGGGCCAAGACTCACATGCCTCCCACTCGCTGCCGAGTGCTGCGAGCTGCTCCTCGGTGGTTGCGGGCAGTTCCTCGCCATTGTATTCGCTCTGGCTTGTCCAATGAAGTCCCTTGTAGTAGCAATGGGATGTGTTGACGTCTCTTAAGCCGCTGACAATATAGATGAAATTGGCGCCTGCTCCGTTTTTCGGGTCGACATTGTCGAGTATTTGGCTGTCGGATGAGGGAGCCGACAGGCAGTGGCTAAAATTGTAACTTCCGGATGATATATACACAGTGGCGAAGCCGCCCCATGATGAAAAATCGCCTTGCTGGGTGACTTTGCCTGCAAACAAGCAGTTGCGGAATGTCAAGTTGCCGCCATATCCGATAAATGCGGCAGCAAAGCGTTGATCGCAGGAGAATTCTGCATACATGCGGCAGTTCTCCACTTCTATGTCTGTTCCCATGGAAAAGAGGCCTCCGTCATTGGATGTTATTCCGTCTACGGACAGATTGCGGACAGTGACGTTTTCGACAATACCAAATGGTGAAAAGCCATTGACTGTCAGGGTATGGCCGTTGCCGTCAAAATATCCCCTGAACGGGTGGTCTTTCGAGAGGCCGATGGTATAGTCCAATGCACTGTCTGAGCCTGAGATGAGGTTGAGGTCTGCCATTAGCTTTACGTTAAAGGCTCTGCCCTCTCCGTTTCTCACTATCTCTTGAAGTTGTTTCCAGTCTTCTACAGAGGTGATGAGTATCTGTTTCTGACTTGTGCCGACAGGTGAGTCTTTGGGATCAACCACAATCTCTATCTTGTAGTTCACACAGGGACGTGAGAGGCTGAGCACCTTACTCCGATTCAAGATTTCATCTTCTTTCAATATCGTCTCCTGAGTGTCTATCAGTTCGCCATCGCGGTTGTACGACTTCACCACAAGCTTCATCTCCGCGCGCTTGTCCCACACTCCCCAGTTGTTGGGGTCAGTAGCGTAGTCCCAGGTCACTTTCACCTTGTACTCGCTTTCGTTTTCCCATACCGACTTTGCGTTCTGGGGTGTCAGCAAGCAGAGGGCATGGGGGACAGTTTCGGTGGAAGCGGCGCAGGGATTGCCATCCCATCCCCAACTTTCTGTGGCTGCCCTTCGGATGCGGTATTTCACTGAACGCATGTCGCCGAAATAGTCCAAATCGGAGTTGGTTATGTCAGCGAGCAGTGTGCTGTCAGTAAAGGAGTAAGTGGCACTGTCTACTTCATAGAAAACACCTGTAAGGGCTCTGAAATCCTCTTCCTTTCCGGTGATGGAGCGCCAGATTTCAAACAGGTCGGTTTCCAGCAGGTCGGGATAGTCAGGGTCGGATACTTGCCAATCAAGCCTCACCGAGCCTTTGCCGTCGTCTATCGGCGTGGCGGTGAAGTTTACTGGATTGTGGATGATGGGGATATCTGTCTTGGGCGAGGACTGACGGCCGGCAACAAGGTATCCATAGTTGTCGTAATAGTCTACATTGAGGTAGAGCTGCTTGTGTATCGTCGTGGCGGGAAGCACCACATTGCCATTGGTCGTTGGCTCCAGGGTGATGGTGAATTCGGCACCATTTCTGTCTTGGTAGATCGCTTCCACCTTCGACACATTCTGAGCCGCTATATACCATGGCACCACCACTTTGCCCACATTGTCGGGCAGGATGATTGCCTGAGTGAGCATCGGGTCGGAGGGGGGCAATGGCTCGGGGATGGTGATGTCGATCGGGTCAAGGGGAACAGGCATCTCACTGCGGCTATTACCATTGCGCATGATATCCCATTCGAAGCGTAAGGTCTTGCCACGAAGCTCAGCGGGTACAGTCCAAACGATGGTGACGCTGAAATTGGTGGAATTGGCCGATCGGCTCACCTTGGGGCGGGCCATGTAGCCATGCTCCATGTCGAAGTATATAGGATTGCCTGTACCTGGAGTGAGCACATAAGAGCTTGTGGGCAGAAAGTAAAACTCCGCGTACACGTAGTCACGGCTTTGATCTATGTCACTTTCGGCCTTTACGTGTAAAAGTTGAGTTTTCTCACCTGTTCCTCCAACGATGGTGTAGTTCAGGTAGCCGTCCTGAATCCAACAGTCGGCACCATTCTGGTCGTAGAGGGGCATCTGGATCTTGATGGTGTTGGCTCCGGAGTGCATCACCTGATAGTTGTAGGACTCATCGACGTAGGTGGCTGAAGCATATTGTGGCAGCAATATGGCAGCAAGGCATAACAGCCATGCGGCTAACCTACGACTTTGCGGTGTCGTTTGTTGCGCTTTTTTCATTTGGAGTCTATACTGTTTATGGATGAATAATTATTGTTGATTCACTTATTATGGATGCACCCTACCCCGAAAGCTTGTGTAGGGAACAGCAATAGGGTCGCTCACATACTGCGAAAAAGGATTCCAGTTAATCTGCTTTATTCTTACTTCTATTAACCTACATGTTTGCAAGTTATTTTGCAAAAGTAATAAAATATAATCATATTGTATAAAAAAATTAAAAAAAAGTTGATTATCCCAATTTTTGTTTCACAGTATTACCTTAATTAGTTGGGAAATAATAAAAGATGAAGTAATTACTCAGCACCTAAGTACGCATAGCTATTCGGGCGGATTGGCATTTGTTCGGGCGGATTTACTCGTTCCCTCGTCCTCGTTCGGGCACTCGTTCCCACTCGTTCGGGCGGATTTGTCGCTCGACACCCGAAGGGTGACGCTTGGCTTGTCCAAGAATCCGGCCGCATTGAGTATTAGCATTTTCAATGCGCTTTAATCGGATTAAAAATCCTGATACTCATTGCATCGGGATTACAAATCCCGATGAACCACAACAAATCCCGATGAACCACGGCAAATTCCTATGAACAGCAGAATCCATTCGCATAAGGAAGTAGAGACGTCGCATTGAGGCGTCTCCCGTTTGTTAACTCATCCCAAAGCATGATGCTGGAGACGCCGCAATGCGACGTCTCTACATTTGGCTCTTCGTGGTTGGCGGTAACGGCGCAATGCGATGAAAAAGACTTTTTAAAGTGGGCTCAGCGTAATTAGAGGTTAAGGTCTGCAAACAAAAACTCGCTATAGCACAGTCCATTTGCAATAACGAGCTATGTTTCTGCTAGATACAAAAATAAGTGTCAAACTTGGGGAATTATAAATATTTTCTTAATTTTGCACGAAAATTTGCGCAAAAGATGAGATATTCGTTACATTTGATAACCAGATACCCACTATCCTCATTACTCATTGCACTGATTTGGTATCTTTGTTTCCTCACCCCTCCACAGACAGGATTAGAGGAGGTAAAAAACATAGACAAGTGGACCCATACTGCGATGTATCTGGTCACTTGTCTAACCATTTGGGCGGAATACCTGTACAAGCATTCCAAGACCGACTGGCGCAAAGTCATCCTTCTGGCGTGGGCAGCCCCTGTGGTCATGAGCGGAATCATTGAAATCCTGCAAGCCAACTGCACGGGAGGTCGCAGAAGCGGAGAATGGCTGGATTTCGTGGCCAACACCATTGGGGCGACAACCGCATTGGTTATCGGTATTCTATGGGCAAAGTACCACGCCAAAGGATAAAGGGGAATCGGCGAAGCCGCTTGTTGTAAAAGCGTCCGTCGCCGGTCACCTCCATCCCGATGAAGTCAGGTTTCTCGAAAGCCTCATCCTCACTGCCAAGTTCCACCTCAGCCATCACAAGTCCCTGGTTGTCGCCATAGAACTCATCGACCTCAAAGGTATGGTCGCCACTCTTGACGAGATAACGAGTCTTGTCGATGAGGGGCGGTTCACAAAGCTGCAAGAGGTGCTCAGCCTCATCCACGGTGATTTCCTTCTCAAACTCATACCGCTTCAGTCCGCCGTCGGTCGAAGGAGCCTTGATGGTGAGGTAAGCCTTGTCGTCACGCGTACGAATCCTTACCGTTGCGCCTTTGGCTGCGATATATCCCTGCTTGATACGGCTGCTGGCGTAAGCACGACCCTTGTAATCCTTGTCCTTATGGACGAGGAATTTCCGTTCTATCTCAAAACCACTCATCCATCAAATTTTAAGTCCAGGCCGACATGGTGAAAGCCACATAAAGCACAGCAAGAGCGATCAGTGCGATAAAGATCCAGCGCACCACGTTCTGTCCTTCTTTGGCCTGTTTTTCAGCGTAAGCCTTACGCTTGGCATTCATTTTCTTTGACATAATCATTTATTTTT
>JAFWSS010000210.1 GCA_017524385.1 Prevotella sp. | reverse complement strand
GGCCTCAACCCGAAAGCGGATGCAAAGGTAGGCATTCCATGCGAACCAACCAAACTTTTCAGGGGAAAATTTCAGGAAAACACGAAAGTTTTCGCCTTTCTTGACATAAATCAACCCGGGGGAGGGAGACAGGGCGCGGAAAAGGGGGAAAGGACACGTTTCCGGGGGTGGAAAGAGGGGGAAGAACGGGAGGTGATTTTAGAACGTTAGGAATGCACAGAGAGGGAGAAACGGCAGAATGGGAGGTGTAATCCTAATACCTTAATATAATATAAGAAGATATGGGGATGGTTAGAATGTCAAAGACGGGAATCACATCCCCCACACCATGATGGCCCTGCCCTCAATATCGTAAGGGCGGTGCCAGATGCGCTCTTCCCACGTCTTGGTCTGTGAGCGGTCGAAGATGATGAGATGCCCCTCGTTCACAGCACCGGCGATATCCATATACTCAGCAGTTTGGCGCAGTCCGTCGGCGATGGTCGCCTCCAAGCCACGGCGGAGTATTTTTAGCTCCAACACCACTCGCTGCACAGGACCGCCGTAGTGGTCGGTCAGCGGCTTGCGTATCAGCAGGTCGGTGCGCTTGCGACCCAGGCCGTATTCGCGGTCGATGTACCCTCCGCCGTTGACAATGCGCTGCAGGAAGCATTGCAACAGCAACTGCGGACCCGCCTCCGCGTAGTCGAAGCGACCTATCCACAAGTCGGCGTTCTCACGGAAGAACTGTTGGAAGTCGAGCAACAGTTTCTCCATATTGATGCTGCCGTCGGCGTTTTCATACCATTGAGGCTCCTGGGTGAGTGAGGACTGGTCAGCCCAAGTCAGTTCCCGAGGTATGATCTCCTTATAAATGCCGTTGGCGATGCGGCGCGGCTTGCCACGTTCCATCGTGACAAGCCCCATGTCGATGACATACTGCAAGTCATCGGAAGGGATGGTCCTGTCGTCTATTTCTCCTTCACCAGACAGCATCGGCTCTATCACCCTTCTCACCCGCTCCTCGCGCAACTTGTCGATGAGGATGTCGATGTGCGTGTCTCGGCGGTAGATGATTTGCTCCTGCGCACGGTAGATCATCTCGGGGATGATGCGCACGCTGCGGTCGCGGTTCTCTTTCATCTTCCACGTCACCTCGTTGCCCAAGGCGTTGACAAGCCAAGGTTGCCCCTCCGTAGCCTCCCAAATCATCGGGAAACACGCCTCGTCGAACACCTGGCCGGTCTCCCCGGTGTGCTGCATATACAACTCGTGGATTTCCTCTTTGGAAAAATTACCAAGCCGGAGTGACTCCGCCTTGATGTTGAATGCCGAACCACCGGTCACGATGTCCTGGTTGGAGAGCACGATGCGGTAGTCGCGTACGTCGCGCACGCCGCAAAGGATGATGCTTTGGGGGAAGGCACCGGGACGGTCGTCATAGCCGGCGCGAAGCTGGCGTAACACACTCACAAGACTGTCGCCCACCAAGGAATCTATCTCATCGATGAATAGGACGAGGGGTTTGGGCAAGGCCCTTGAGAGACTTCGAAGGTAGGTGGTCAGCATTTCGTTGGCATCAAGATTTTCCACTTCTTTTCGAATCTCCTTCGGCTGGTTGGTGCCAAGAATCAAACTGCATTTTTCCGCTATCGTGCCGCACACGGTGCTGATGGCACTCAACACGTTGTTACGTGCCGCTTGACCTCCCTCCACGTTAGCATAGACGGCAATGTAGTCGTCTTTGGCGTTGAGGTAGTCGCGCAATGCCAGCAAACACGATGTCTTTCCCGTCTGCCTCGGAGCATGGAGCACGAAATATTTGCTTCTATCTATCAATGAAAGGATGTCATCGAGGTCGAAGCGTTTCAGAGGGTCAATGGTATATTCCTTATCAGCCCTGTTTGGTCCTGCTGTATTGAAAAATCTCTCCATGGTGGTGATGGGTGTTTCGTGGTGATGGGATTGCTCACTTTCTTTGGCAAAGATAAAGTTTTTTTTCCAATCAAGCAAAAGATGAAGAATGAAAAATGAAGATGGTGATGTTGCAATCAAAACCGACTTCTCTCGTCGCACCTCTTGGCAAGACAGTCCTTTTAAAAGAAAGAACTAAAGGGCAAGGCGAAAGCCGAGGCCATTGTTGCGATAGCCAGATGAGGAGTTATCACGATAAAATATGCGGCAACGAATAGAGTAATAGGACCAATTGCCACCACGGGCAACACGTTTGGAACCAGAAGAAGGTCCTTTGGGGTCTTTTTGGAAAGAAGAACTATAAGGTCCATACCAATCCTCGCACCACTCAAAAACATTTCCAGACATATCGTAAAGACCAAGTTCGTTGGGAGTCTTCTGTCCTACTGGGTGGGTGGTGTTTCCACTATTGTCAGCATACCAAGCTATAACATTTCCCTCCTTGAAGGGTCGAACCTTCGCCCAATGTGACACTTGCCATATGTTATCAGTTTGAGGGTCAGTCGATTGCCTCTTGCAATGCACGCATGAATCGATGGTATTCCGTCTGCGTGATGTCGGGCTTGTCATACACACGTTGCTTAGGGTAAGCCTTCTTGTAAGCCGTCCTCACCATCTCGTGTGTCACGATGTTGTCGAGTGTAATGTCGTATTGCTTGATGATTGGCAAGAGATACTCTATGGCACTATCTATCTGGTGTTGCGTGAGTGGAGCCTCCAACGTATTACCCTGGAACTCGATGCCGATGGTGAAGAAGTTGCACTCCTCACGACCATTGAGAATCGACCTCCCAGCATGCCATGTCACGTCGGTGGGGGCCGCCAGGATATACCGTGTGCCATCGTAGTCGATGACGATGTGCGAACTGGCTTTTCTTTCAATCGAGGTGAGGACCTCGAGCGATCTCTCCACGGTGGGTTCTGCTGTGTGGTGCAGCACGACACCCTTCACCTCGTTGAGCGTGTCGGGTTCGATATTTGGAGTGGGATAAGGTATTTCCTTATAATGATTTCCTGTATTCTTTGGCATGGCATTAATCAGCAAGCCTCCCGCCAGGACAATGGCGATGATGGAGACTACAAGCAATTTCCTTTTCATAAATGAAGCAAAACATTTTCGATGGGGCACATCCCCATTATCTGCAGCAAAAATAGTAAAAAAAGACTAATCCACATCATCACATACCACCTTTTAATGATTTTAAACAATCAAGGAATCGTGAGCAGAATGGTTGCAATCGTGAATTATCCATAAATTTTCCACAAATCATTCATGATACGAAGAAAATGTTTATCTTTGCCACCATGAAACATCTTGCCCTTCTCAGAAAACTGTTCTGCTGTGCAGCCCTGGCCTCGGTAAGCATGGCCAGCCACGGCCAGACATACCGGTATAACACGAAGTTCACCGTGATGGCCAGCCGTTTTGTGGAAACCATCCCCATCGAGATGGTCGACCACCAATTGTTTGTCACGGTGAACGTATACGGCAAACCCTATCGCATGCTCCTTGACACCGGTTCCGGTCAAGGCATAGCCTACACCAACGGTTCATTTCCCTACAGGCGCGTGTTGGGTCAAATCGACTCTTACGATGCCAACGGCAAGATGAAGAAAACCGACGTGGTGGAGTTTCCCGAATTCCGCCTCGGCAACATCACCATCCGCGGATATCCTGGTTCGCTCCTCAACTCGCATATCATACACAAGGACTACGACGCCGTGTTGGGATTCGACCTGTTCAACAAGGGTTTGTCGGCGAAAATCGATGTCAGGCAGGGGGTGATGATACTCACCGACCTGCCCCACTATTTCGACCAGGAACTGGGAATGCCCTTGAAATACCGCCTCGTGCGCTGGGTGCCCAACGTCAAGGTGAGTCCCTACCCCGGCTGTGTGGACGAGGCACGCTTCGACACCGGCAGTCGACGCCTTTACGTGATGTCGGGCGAAAGCAAGAGGACGTTCTCACTGCAATACCCCGACTTCAACTCGCAGGTGGAAGGGGTGGGCTATGGCAACCGCGCCATTGGCAGTTTCGGTGTGGAGCAGGCCGACGAGACGGCATTCCTCTGGCTTGACGCACTGGAATGGGGAGGATTCTCCTTCCTCGACTATCACACGATGACGACGCAAGGCACCTCACGCATCGGTTCTGAGATTTTCGACTACGGCAGCATCATCATCAAACCCAAGCAGAAAGTGCTGGTGTTCCAACCCTATGATGAAGCCATGACGGCCTTGGTGAGCAACGAGCAGATGAGCATCGCCTTCGTCCCGAAAGAGGGGCGCGCCTCCGTGGGGCTTGTCTTCGAAGGCGGACGCCACTACCAATGTGGATTCCGGCAGGGCGACATCATCTTGAGCATCAGCGGCACGCCCATCCTCAACTTCCAGCAATTCCTCTCCTACCCTTTCTTCAAGGAACTAGAGTATGAGTTCACCGTACGCGGCACCGACGGCGCCATAAGGACCATCAGGAGCAAGCGCTGACAGCAAGAGAAAACACTTCCGCCACCATCGCTGCAAAAAAAGCAGCCATGGTGGCGGAATTATTCATATTCTCCTGGAACGCCTTATTTCCTCCTAGAACTCAGCACTCTTTGGTGTGCGCGGGAAAGGAATGACGTCGCGGATGTTCTGCATGCCGGTGACGAAGAGGATGAGCCTCTCGAAGCCCAGGCCGAAGCCGCCATGAGGGCAAGAGCCATACTTGCGGGTGTCGAGATACCACCACATGTCCTTGAAGGGAATGCCACGGCGCTCAATCTCGCCCATCAACTTGTCGTAGTTCTCCTCACGCACGCTGCCACCGATGATCTCACCGATTTGCGGGAAGAGCACGTCGGTGCCCTGCACCGTGCGGCCGTCATCGTTGATTTTCATATAGAAAGCCTTGATGTCTTTCGGATAGTCTGTCATGATCACCGGGCGCTTGAAATGCTCCTCCACCAGATAGCGCTCATGCTCGGAAGCCAGGTCCATGCCCCAACTGACAGGGAACTCGAACTTGCGTCCTGCAGCCACGGCCTCCTCGAGGATGCGGATGCCCTCGGTATAAGGCAGTCTGACGAACGACCCTTCCAACACGGAGTTGAGCCTTTGCAGAAGCGTCTTGTCCACCATCTTGTTGAGGAACTCCAAGTCGTCCTTGCAGTTGTCGAGCGCCCAGCGCACACAGTGCTTGATGAAGTCCTCCTCAAGGTCCATCAGGCCTTCAAGGTCGATGAAAGCCACTTCCGGCTCTATCATCCAGAACTCGGCAAGATGCCTCGGCGTGTTGGAGTTCTCTGCACGGAACGTCGGCCCGAAGGTGTAGATGGCACCCAGTGCGGTGGCGCCCAACTCACCCTCCAGCTGTCCGCTGACGGTGAGCGACGTTTGCACGCCAAAGAAGTCATCATCGTAGATGATTTTTCCGTCCTTGTCCTTCTTCAGGTCGTAGAGGTTCTTCGTGGTCACCTGGAACATCTGTCCAGCGCCCTCGCAGTCGCTGCCGGTGATGATGGGCGAATGGAAGTAGAAGAAGCCATTCTTGTGGAAATAGTCATGGATGGCGATGGCCATGTTGTGACGTATGCGCATGACCGCCCCGAACGTGTTGGTGCGAAGCCTCAGATGAGCGTTCTTGCGCATCATCTCGAAGCTCTGTCCCTTCTTCTGCATCGGATAGTCGTTGCCACAGAGTCCGTAAATCTCTATCTCCTTACCCTGTATCTCACTTGCCTGACCGGCGCCCATGCTCTCCACGAGCACACCGTTGACGCTGATGCAAGCACCAGTGGTGACCTGTTTGAGGATGTCGGCATCGAAATCTTCCGGTTTGACCACCACCTGGACGTTCTTGATGGTAGAACCGTCATTGACGTGGATGAATTCCACCGCTTTGCTGCTGCGGTGCGTGCGCACCCAGCCTTTCACGTTGACCAAGGCACCGTAATCGGTACGCTGCAACACATCCACCACTTTTGTCCTACTGATTTTTTCCATTTTTATTTTAGGTGTGTTCTTTGTTTTCCTGTTTCTTATGAAGGCTGCAAGCCATGCCACCACCTGATGGCGACACCCATGGCAAGCATCCAAATGCTCAATTATTCAAAAGCACCCATGCGCAGCATCTCCACCTCTTTCTCCGTGAGGAAACGCCAGTCGCCTCGGCGCACGTTTTTCTTGGTGAGTCCTGCAAACTGCACCCGGTCGAGTTTCACCACCTTGTATCCGAGGCTTTCGAAAATGCGGCGCACGATGCGGTTCTTGCCACTATGTATCTCTATGCCCACCTGGCTCTTGTCGGTGTCGCTGGCATACTCCACGGCGTCGGCCTTGATTTCGCCGTCGTCGAGGGTGATGCCCTCAACAATCTGCTGCATGTCGTGAGCGGTGACGTTCTTGTCAAGGAAGACGTGATAGACCTTTTTCTTCAAGAACTTGGGATGGGTGAGTTTGCTGGCCAGGTCACCGTCATTGGTGAGCAGCAGCACGCCAGTGGTGTTGCGGTCCAGGCGTCCTACGGGGTAGATGCGCTCCGGGCAAGCGTTCTTCACCAAGTCCATGACGGTTTTCCGCTGCTGCGGGTCGTCGCTGGTGGTGACATAGTCCTTAGGCTTGTTGAGCAAGACATACACCTTCTTCTCCAACTTCACCGGTTGGTCGTGGAACATCACCTCGTCGGTGCGCACCACCTTGGTGCCCAGTTCGGTAACCACCTCGCCATTCACCGTAACCACGCCGGCCTGGATGAAGGAGTCTGCCTCACGACGGCTGCAGATGCCTGCATTGGCCAGGAACTTGTTAAGACGGATAGGCTCGTTGGGGTCAAGGTTCTCTTCCTTGTACTCGATGCGCTTCTTCATATTGTATTTGGCGTTCGGGTCGTAGCCGTGGGCGCGATAGCCCTGCTGGTAGCCGCCGCGCTGCTGGTAGCCGCCACGCTGCTGGTAGCCACCTTGCTGGTAACCACCCTGCTGACGGGGCTGGTAGCCACCCTGCTGGCGCTGCTGGTAGCCACCCTGCTGGCGCTGCTGGTAACCGCCCTGCTGGTAGCCGCCGCGCTGCTGGTAACCGCCTTGCTGGCGCTGCTGGTAACCACCCTGCTGACGGGGCTGGTAACCACCCTGCTGGCGCTGCTGGTAACCACCCTGCTGACGGGGCTGGTAACCACCTTGCTGACGCTGCTGGTAACCACCCTGCTGACGGGGCTGGTAGCCACCCTGCTGACGGGGCTGGTAGCCACCCTGCTGGCGCTGCTGGTAACCACCCTGCTGATAGTCGCCTGAATTGTTGTTGTAACGGGGTCGATACTGACGTTGTCCGCCACCTTGGAGACCGGCTCCAAAGCCTTCCGGACGGAAGCCACCTTCATCATCGTTCTTTCGTTCGGTAGAATAAGCATGTTGAGAGTGGATTCTCGGACGTTGCGGACGTGTGCCTCCACGATAGTCTCTTGAATAGTTGCTGTTTTGTCCTGTTGACTGATAACCTTCACGGCCATCCGAGTTCTGCTCATTGGACAGTTCCTCGTTCTTTTTCTCGTTTTCAATATCCATAATTCCAAAAATGATTAAATAGCCTCACGGCTGGTTGGTTAATAAATTAACGAATTAAATACCAGTATAATTTTGTGGCGTTATCGCCAACAACTGTTTCCTGACTTCTTCATCGACGTCAAGCGCTGCGACAAACTCCCGAATGGTCTTCTCGTCAATCTTCTGATTGGTTCGTGTGAGTTGCTTGAGCGCTTCGTAGGGATTGGGATAGGCTTCCCTTCTCAGGATGGTCTGTATGGCCTCGGCCACCACAGCCCAGTTGGCCTCCAGGTCCTCATGCAGTTTTTGCTCGTTGAGGATGAGTTTGCGAAGTCCCTTCAGCGTACTCTCCACGGCGATGACGGCGTGCCCGAGTGGCACCCCCACATTGCGTAGCACGGTGGAGTCGGTAAGGTCGCGCTGCAGGCGGCTCACAGGCAGTTTGGCTGCGAGAAACTGCAGTATGGCGTTGGCGATGCCCATGTTGCCCTCGCTGTTCTCGAAGTCTATGGGATTGACCTTGTGTGGCATGGCGCTGGAGCCCACCTCCCCCTTCTTGATCTTCTGCTTGAAATACTCCATGGAGATGTACATCCAGAAGTCGCGGTCGAGGTCGATGATGATGGTGTTGACACGCCTGAGCGCATCAAAGACGGCACCGAGGCAGTCGTAGTTGCTGATTTGCGTGGTGTACTCCTCCCTTTCCAATCCCAGGCTCTCAGCCACGAAGCGGTTGCCGAAGTCGCGCCAGTCGATGCCGGGGAATGCCACGTGGTGGGCGTTGAAATTGCCTGTCGCCCCCCCGAACTTGGCAGTGATGGGACACGCCTTGAGTTGCGCCATCTGCCGGGTGAGCCGATAGACGAAGACCATGACCTCCTTGCCCAGCCGGGTGGGCGACGCCGGTTGCCCATGGGTCTTGGCCAGCATTGGCACGTCCTTCCATGCCTCGGCATATTCGCGCAACTGCTCCACCAGTTGGTCGAGCAGAGGCAGCAGCACGTTGTCGAGCGCTTCCTTAATGCTCAATGGCACGGCGGTGTTGTTGATGTCCTGCGAGGTGAGTCCGAAATGGATGAACTCCTTGCAGGCCTCGAAGCCACCCGCCTGGTCGAGTTTTTCCTTGATGAAATATTCCACGGCCTTCACGTCGTGGTTGGTCACTTTCTCGATGTCTTTCACACGACGGGCATCCTCCTCGGTGAAGTCCTCGTAAATGGCACGCAGCAAAGGGAACCGCGTGGCATCGAAGTCTGCGAGTTGGGGCAAAGGAAGGCGGCATAGAGCAATGAAATACTCTATCTCAACGCGTATCCTATACTTAATAAGTGCATACTCTGAGAAATATCCTGCCAACAGTTCTGTTTTCCCTCTATAGCGACCGTCAATAGGAGAAATGGCCGTCAATGTATCAAGACTCATCATATCTTATAATATGGATTTGCGACAACTTGAGGTGTCTCTTCTTATCCTTGTAATGCTAATACGGTGCAAAGGTAAGAAATTCTTCTCGTATCAACGAATAATAATCCATAAAAAAACAAAAAATCCCCGCAGCCCCGAAGAGCCACAGGGAATCACCCCAAGTGGGCGTTGACGGATTCGAACCGCCGACCCTCTGCTTGTAAGGCAGATGCTCTAAACCAACTGAGCTAAACGCCCTTTTGTGAAAAGCGGTGCAAAGGTAGGAACATTTTTCGACATAGCCAAATTTTTCCACCTTTTTTTTTCAAACCACATCAGGGTTCTTTCATTCAGCTTTTCTACACCTTGGCGGTTGCACAAGCAGAAAATCATTTGCAACCGACTGAAACACAGTCTCTTGCAATCATAGAAACCAACATCTCGTATCATTCAACACGAGTTGCATTTTCTTCCAACAATGACAGGCTACCTGCAATGCCATCATGTCGGAAACGAGCGATTGTCTTTCACCATGAAAGACAAGCACTACCACGGGATGGGTGATGTGGCATTTTCCCAAGGCAGCGGTGCAAAGGTCATTCCCGATTCGCTTTTGCCTTTCAGTGGCATATTGGCGGCACCCTCCGTATTGTCTATGATGAAAATGAGAGTGTTCAAGCTGCGTTCCGGCAACCTGACGGTCAACTCCTGCGTCGGTTTGCCAATGGCGATGGTTGATTCTTTGCAAAGTGACTCATTTGACGTTGACGACAGGCATACACCACTTTTCACCTTTACCGGCAACTTGAGTTTCAGGCTGGTCACATTCTTGGTGGTGTCGATGGCCATCACGATGAGCGAGTCGCCCTTGATGTATGCAGATGTCTCGAAAGCGGAATTGGTGCCGGTGTTGACGCTGGCAGTAGCGCCGAGGCGAGTGGAACCTGTGAGGTGCTTGGAGAAGTGCGACATCACAAATGCGCGAGGCAGCAGTTCATTCTTCGTGTTGCCTGGATTATACTTCTCCTCTCCTGTCCCGACGAAAGACCAGTGGGCACGCATGTACCAAAAGATGTATGCGGTGCAGCCCGACAGCATGCATTCATTGAGTTCCTCGGCAAAGAGGAGCTGCTCGTGCCAATTGGGCAGGCGCTGGATGTTGTCGGAAACAGAGTGCTCTGTCATCCACACTTCCTTGCCATATCTTGCGGCCAAGGTGGCAGCGCTCTTCATATTTCCCAATGGCGGATGCCCGTAGAGGTGTCCGGCGATGATGTCTATCTGGTTGCGTGCCGTCTCGTCATTCAACAGCATGTTGGAGTAACTGGGGTCGAAACCCAACGGCTCGGCACTGATCAGGCGGACACCGCCATAGGTCTGCCTGTCGAGCATATGGGCATAATTCTTGACAAGGTTGAGTTGTTGCTGTGGTGTGTAGAGACAACCGGAGTAGTCGACCCACCAGTCGGGTTCGTTCTGAATGGAAACGGCATCCATCTCTACACCTTTCGACTTCATATACGCCAGGAACGTGTTCAGCCAGGGGAAGAACTTGTCATAGCAATCCTCGCGCAGTTGGCCGCGCTGATTGCCCTGACTATCACTGTTTCCACCCTGGGCGGTGCCGTTGGTTTTGTAGTCTCCCGGTGGCGACCATGGTGTTCCGAAGACGATGCCGCCTCGTTGCTTGACAATCTGTGCAGAGGGAACCGACCCCTGCCAGTCGTAGGGTGTATCCCAATTACCCCACTCAGGCACCCTGACATCGCCCACGAAGTTTGGAGATATCTCCATGCGCATGATGTTCAATCCTATCTCCGACTCAGGGCCATACAGCAGTTTCACAGGCTGTGTATCGGTGCCCAAGGGGCACATGGCACCATCGCAGGCAGCGGCGCCGAATCCCGTAATCTTCTGATATCGGGTGTTGTCCACTGTCACTGTGATCATTTCCACTGATTGATTGAGGATGATGTCCACAATGAGGGTGACATCGGTGATGTTCACATTTCCGTCTTCATTGACATCAGCGTTGTCAAAGACGATGAACCCTGTTGAACTGCTGAGAATGTAATCCACGGCAGTGGTGACGTCGGTGATGGTCACCTCTCCGTCGCCATTGGCATCGCCGATGAGTCTCGCTTTCTTCACCAAGAACCGGATGTCGTCGAAGTAGTATTTGTTGGCTTCCTTCAGCACGGCAAGGTTGAAGGCGATGGTGTGCATCTCATTGTTTTCGTCCCGTGCATCGCCAGCTTTGTAAACTTGGTCTTCGGTGATGATTCCGGTCTTTTCGATGTTCACCCAACTCGTGGTGAAGGGGATGTCGCCAATCATATCCCAATGATTGTATTGTCCCGGTTGGTTGTGAGCTTGAGTCTGGCTGTTGGCAGCTTTCTCTGCACGCACCTTGAAGGAGACGACGTATTCGTCACCCGGTTGCAGTTTCTCAGCCACGGTGATGAAGAACTGGCTGTCCCAGTTGTCGATGGATGTTTGACCCTCGGGGATGTCTCTCGACACCACCTCGATGCACTTGTTGCCGGCATTTGTCGGGTCTGCGACAAGACGGGATGGGCCCCAGTATGACGTAGCGGAAGTAAACTCTTTGCTGGTGTAGTTTGTTGTTTCGCTACCTTCGCAGTTGCCATTGGTGATGAGGTCGGCATAGCCCTCGTAGGCAACGTCTCCTACCACCAAATAAATGGCTTTGATGACAATGGTGGCTTCGCCTGATGCCTGGAGTGCGATTTGCTTGACACTTGTCACATCTTTGTTTTCAAACGACATCTCCACTGAGGTGCTGCCGGAGCCAGCCCCTTGGGTGTAGGCTTCTCCGTTGTTTCTCTGGAGTTGAATCTGGGTGTATAGCGGTGTCGGTTCTGCAAATTCATACACAACCTTGCTATACCCCGACCAGTCTTCATCACCAAACCATGCGGCAACACCGCCCCACTGGACGGAGTTGAAAGTGATGACACCGTTTGCGTTGGACCATGATTCATTGTCTTTCCAACAGTAACCGATACGCCCCATGATGTCCACCTTGTCGCCAGCGTTTTGGGCATAGGAGGTCAACGCCATGGAGGCTATCAAACATAAAACCAATAGTTTTTTCATAAAATTATTTTGTTATTGTTTCTTTTCTTTCTTGTTTGTCTAGCACGACGTCTTACCGAACGGAATTGGCAGCAACGACATTAATTGACCTTATGTATCCTGTCGTAATAGACGTATCCGAGGTAGTTTTTATCCATATCATACACCTTGTACCATTTTGAATTGGTGGTTGTGATGTAATAGACAACTGTATTTATGTCCAATTGGGTCACGATGTCATAAGTCATTCCCGGCCCTTTACGGACGTTCACATAGTCATCCTTGGGATCCACCATGTATCCCTTATGGTAGCTGCCACTGGAAGTAGAGTTATTTTCCTTTACAGGATTCACTTTCACGATGCGGTTGGTGCTCATATACCCCATGAAGGTGCTGGCTGTGTTGCCGGAATAGACCATGCTCCATCCATTGGACAGCGGTGTGTAGTAGAGGTAATCTCCAGAATAGTACCTTTTCACGATAGCGTCATTGATTGATGGGCCGCGACGGATGTTGGTGTAGCCATCAGGATCGCTCACCCTCCCATATGATTTCGGCGGAGAGGTGACGGTCTTTGGCTGCTCAGTCGATTGTTGCACTCCCACCTCCTTTGGCATTTCTTCCTCCTTTTTGCTTGGTTGCACATCCTTTGGATTTTCTACTGTAACAATTGAGTCTTCCACCTTTGTAGTTTCTTCTTCTTTTTCTTTCTCCCTATTCTGTTCGGTAGCTTCTTTCTCCTTCTGTTTGTACATTTCGTAGAAATAATAACCACCCCCTACGAGGACAACCACCAAGAAGGCAACGATTCCATAAAGCCAATTGTTGTTGTTATTTCTTCTATTGCCCCCCCCCATATACAATGTGCGTCCGCTTGTGTCGTGATATTGTGTTGTTTCATCCATAACAATATGTTTTATTATTGATTGGTTATTATATGTTTACACTTTTCATACCTTTGTCATTTCACGGGAAATACGAAGTAAGTCGATGGATAGGGCTCGTTTTTAAGTGTGAAGTGCCACCATTCGTTGTCATAAGGTTTGAAACCATGGCGCACCATCACATCACGCAGCATCATACGGTTCTGCTTATGCTGCTGGGTGACCTCCCCTCCGGGGTATTTCCCTGTGAACGAGGGGTGTGACGGTGGACCGAAATAGTCGAAATGTCCACCCATGTCCACCTCTTCGCCCGTATTCTTGTAACAGATGGTCATATCTATCGTGCTGCCTCTGCTGTGTCCCGACTTCCTGGCGATGTATGTCGGGAAGAGGTTGGCTTTTGCCAGGTTGGGATAGTAGTCCTGCTTGTTGCGCTGGTCGTCGGTCTTGGCCCAGCGAACGAAATGGTCGACGGCTTTTTGCGGGCGGTAGGCATCGTAGACCTTGATGACATAGCCTTTCTCACGCAATTCGTCGGCAGCCTTGCTCAGTGCTACGGCTGCTGCTTTGGAAAGGATGGCGACATTGGCCTCGTATCCATCCACTTTCATACCCATGAAGTTGTTGGTTGTGAAATAGCGCAAATCCACCACCAGGTCGGGAATGATGTTACTCACATAGACGAAGCCCTTGTGTGGCTCTCCTTGTGGCACGACAGTTTCCGCCTGTCCTTTGCCGGACACCTCGGCAGAGTCCTTCTTCTCTGGGATGGGGGCCTTCTTCTCTACGATGGGGTCTTTCTTCTCTGGGATGGAGTCCTTCTTTGCGACTTCCATCTTCGCATTTTCCACATTCCCTTCCATCACGGGAGGCCTCACCCTGCATTGCACAAGGAAGGTTGCTGTTGACAGCAGCAACGTCAAGATTAAAAATTTCGTCTTCATACAATGTGATGATTTGGAAAAACAGGTTGCGCCTTTGTTCGTCTTTCTAAGTGCCATCCTTTGAAAATGTTGGCCCTAGTGAGGCGGATTGCAAATTTAAGAACATTTTTTCAATGCCACAAGCATATAGCCTGAATTATTCATGGAAATTTATCTCTCCAATAGAAAAGCCTTGATTTAACACGCGCTCGACCCTGCCGCTTGGCTCGACCAAGAATTATTCACTCAAGTTTCGGGAGTTAAAGGGACGTGTGTACTCTGTATCGTCACTTTTGTGTTTTGCACGATTTATCAAAGTGCAGACCCTTCAAAACAACCGATTATTATCACAAAGGTTATGGGTTTTCACATTATACGCGTTTCTATGCAAAGGTTAAACAGCAAGGCAACACATCATGTGCGAATATGGTGACAGAAATGAGTTTTTTCATTCAAGTGTCGGTATTCTCATGAAATTGATGTAATTTTGCAGCCGTAAAAATACAAACAAGAAGAAAGAAATGGAAAAAGTAGTAAGCGGCATCAGGCCCACCGGCAACCTGCACCTAGGCAATTACTATGGTGCGGTGAAAAGTTTCGTGAAAATGCAAGACGAGTACGACTGCATGTTCTTCATCGCCGACTGGCACAGCCTGACAACACATCCGAAGCCTGAAGACATCCAGCAGAGTGCGCGCACCATCCTGGCTGAATACCTCGCCTGCGGCCTCGACCCGGAGAAGGCACCCATCTACATCCAAAGTGATGTGAAGGAAACGTTGGAACTCTACCTTTTCCTCAACATGAACATGTATCTGGGAGAACTGGAGCGCGTGACGACGTTCAAAGAAAAGGCTCGCAAGCAACCCAACAACGTGAACGCCGGCCTGCTCACCTACCCCACCCTCATGGCTGCCGACATCCTTCAGCATCGTGCACAGAAAGTGCCCGTTGGAAAGGACCAGGAGCAGAACATGGAGATGGCCCGCAAATGTGCCCGCCGCTTCAACAACATCTACGGTGTGGAGTATTTCCCCGAGCCCCAGAACTTCTATTTCGCCGACAAGGCAGTGAAAGTCCCCGGCCTCGACGGTACGGGCAAGATGGGCAAGAGTGAAGGCAACTGCATCTACCTGCGCGACGACGACAAGACCATCACGAAAAAGGTGATGAAGGCCGTCACCGACCTCGGTCCTCAAACTCCCAACAGCGAGCGTCCTGAAGTAATAGAAAACCTCTTCACTTTCTTGTTGCTCTGTTCCAACGAAGAGGCATACCACTATTTCGACGAGAAATGGAACGATTGTACGCTACGCTATGGCGACTTGAAAAAGCAGATTGCCTCAGACTTGGTGAAAACCATCGCACCCATCCGCGAGCGCATCAATGAATACAGCGCCAACCGCGAACTCCTCGACCGCATTGCTCGCGAAGGAGCCGACCGCGCACGGGAGAGCGCCCTCGCCACCATCAAGGATGTAAGGAGAATCATAGGATTCAAGTAAATTGAAGATTGAAAATTGAAGATTGAAGATTGAAAATTGAAAATTGAAAATT
>JAFWSS010000209.1 GCA_017524385.1 Prevotella sp. | reverse complement strand
GTTCAAGGTCAGTGGTTCGCACACAGGCAACTTCATCGTGAAAGTGGATGATAGCGGCGTGGGGTATGAGTTTGACAGCTCCACGCTGCTCATCGACGGAAAACTGCGTGTCTCCGCCATCACCAACGGTATTGGTACAGCCATCGCCCCCGACGCCCTGGTGGACATCTACACCCTCAGTGGCATACGCCTTCATACCCGCAAGCCCTTTGCCGCTGCACGTGCATCACTCCGCCCCGGCACCTACATCGTCGTCTATGGCAACATCTCCCGAAAGATAAGAATCGGAGGAGCGAATGACAGGAAATCTTATTGATAGAGAATCGGAATAATCAGAGTAATCAGAGTAATCAAAGGAATCGGAATAATCGGAGTAATCCTTACGACAACGACCGGCGGTAGAACCGCCGGTCGTTGTATTTCCATGGGCAAGCATGGTGCTGTGTTGGTGAGGCCATTGTCATTTCACTGCCGCCTTGATGGCGCGAGCCGAAGTCTTGTTGGCATCGTAAGTCACAGTCATCATCTTGGTGCGTGGGCTCCACTTGACATCCTTCACGCCATGGATGGCCTCGACCTTCGCCACGAAGTTCCTCTTCTTGGAAGCCTTGGGACTGACCTTGAAGGAAATCACCTCGATGGCAGCTGCATGGCGGTCGCGGTTCCAACCTCTATCCCTGTCTGCTCTCCTGTCGGGTCTGCGGTCCACCATCTCCTTCTTTACAGGTTTTTTCTTTCTGTCCACTTTGTTACCTGCGAACACTGGTGCTGTTGTGATGGCCAAGATCATCATGGCAACAATCACTTTATACATGGTCTTCATAATAAATTCCTTTCTTTCTTTTGATGTTATACTTTTGATTCTGAAAACAAACTCTTTCTTGTTTCTGTTGCAAAAGTAATGTCATTTCCACGACCAGCAAAGGGAAGATTCCTAAAACCGTCAAGGTTTTTCCCTCTTTTGTCATGGGGAATTCCCCGAAGTGGTGATAGATGAAAGGATAGGCGTGGTGAAATCAGTGAGAAGTGGAGATGTTCACCTTGTCTTTAGCAGACAATGAAGGTAATCGACAGGTCACCGTGCGTGTCTCTCCAGGAGCCAAAGTAAGGTAATTGTCGCTCCAGTAAGCAGGACAGACAAGTTGTCCTCCTTGACCTTTGGCAGTCAAACGAACCATGAAGGCCACCTTGTCAGAGGGATTGCTCACCGTCACTTCGTAAACTCCATCAGCAGACGTTTTCACATTCAACTCACAGTCGTTGACGCACATGTCATCAATCATGGCATAAGACGCATAGTGGGTGATGGGAGTGGTGATCCATATGGTCTTGCCCCAATCGTAGTCATCAGCCTCAGAGGGGATGAAGTATTCGTTGGTGGCCATCTCGGCCCCTTTGCCATCAGTGAGTTTGAGGAAGAGGAATGTGGCGGGTGCGTTGGCGCTGTCGATGTCGAACACCTTGACCACCGTGCCAGGCTCCACACGGATCTGTTGGACATTCTCTGTCGTTTCGCCATCTTTCAGCAGTTTCATCGATGCATTCACATTGGCCGTCTCCAACGTTTCGTTGACGGCAAACACGGCTTTTTGATGATAGTCATAAACAAGTTGAACCGGGGCGTTGGCCTTCCTCACCCCATAATATGCAGCATTGGGCTGTTTGTAGTAATCGTAGAGTTGCCAATAGATTCCCGGGCGTGCTCCGTTAAGCATCCATTGGATGATGCCCGTGGTGTGCGGCCATCGTGCACGAAACGCCTCGAACATCGCCTTGGTGCTCTCGTAGTTGAGCATATCGGCACGACGCAGATACTCATCGATGTCCTTGGCGTCGCCAAAGCGTTGATGAATCACCTCGTTGAGTTGTTTCAGCGAATTCATGTCAGAGCCTGACACGGTGCAAAGGATGTTCCACCGGTTGTCGATGGGAAAGAGGCTTTTGCCCAACATCTTCTCGAGCGACTCCTTGACGGGCAACTGGGCACCGATGCCGGTCTCGGTGTTGAAGCCGAACGCTCCTCCCGGAGCTTTGGGCTGATACCAGTAGCTTGGGCCGACATACTCGTAAGGGCCTTCCATCTTGGTGCCCGACGGCCCCGAAATCTCGCTCTTCTGGTCTTTGGCCGATATCAGGTAGTCGCGGTCGTCCTCCTTGCCGAGGAATTTCCGATAGCACTCCTCGAGTTCCGGCTTAGGCAACATGTCACTGCCAACAAACCAAGCGATAATCGCCGGGTGATGGCGCAACCACATCACCTGGTCTTCAAACGACTGTGCGACAAGGTTGATGTCATCCTTGTCGAGGATGCCGCCATATCGTTCATCGCAAGGAGAACCAAAATAGTCTTCCCATTCCCAGTGGCAACTCCATCCCACAAGAATCATCAGCCCCAACTCGTCGCAGAGGTCATACAGGTTCTGGGATGTGCCCCAGAATCCCTCCAGCCGCACGGTGTTCATGTTCATGTCGCGAACATACTCCAGTTGCAATCGGTTGCTCTCTGGCGTGTCGCGAAGATAGATGTCATCGGTCCATCCAGCACCACGAATCAGCACCTTCTTCCCGTTGAGCGTGAATCCCCGATATCCTTCGTCGGTGAGATAGCTGTGTATCTCGCGGATGCCGAAACGCACATCCTCGGCATCTGAGACCTTGCCGTCCTCGACAAACTCCACGTGGAGGTCGCAGAGTTCGGGACTTCCCATGTTGTGGCACCACCAGAGCCGGGGATGGTCAACATGAATCTCCTCGGGGCCGGTGAAACGTTTCTTTTCACCTGCAGCGAGAGTTACGGGATAGCTGAACTTGTGTCCGTCGGCAGCACCTTGCAGGGTGCCTTCTACAGGTTTGTCGGAAAGGTTCTTCAGTTCGGCAGCGACGGTGAGCCATGCCTCGTCGAGCGTCTCGGCATTCACCCTCGAACGCACAGCCGGATGTGATACAGCCACATTGCCGCAGGTTTTCATGCTCACCTCGCGGAATATGCCCATGTTCTCGTCGGCAGGACGGGGGTTCCAATCTACGAAGCCTATGTTGGGCTCTCCCGGTCGGGCACGAAACACCTCAACCTCGAGTTTGTTTTGGTCGGCAACATCTTTGGTGACATCAAACTCGAATTGGCGGAACGGGCCGAACATCTCTGCACTGTCGGCTATCTGCTTGCCGTTGAGCCATACATTGGCACGATAGTCGATGCCATCGAAATCGAGCACGACGTGTTCACCCTGCTTCAGTGCAGGCATGTTGAACGTGGTTCGATAACGCCAACCCTTCTCAAACTGCTTCTTATCGATGTTGGCGTAGTCCTCGGCGGTCAGTGCTTCAGGCTCCATGCCTTGGGCTGTAAGTGTACCCATCAGGGTACCTGGAACTTGTGCCGGCACCCATCCTTTGGGCGTCTCCACTTCCCATTCCATCTTTTGCATTGCCTTATCTGAGCAAGACGCCAATGCTCCAAGGAGCATCAAGCAGAACATCATGTTTCCAAGTTTGTTCATATTTTTACTTTTAGGAGTTAAAAAGGAGTTAAAGAGGAGTTAAAGAGGAGTTAAAAAGGAGTTAAAGAGGAGTTAAAAGGGAGTTAAAGGGACATATGATCACTTTTAGGATTCAAAGAGGAGTTTTTTGTTTTTTTCGGGAGTTAAAGAGGAGTTAAAGGGGAGTTAAAGAGACATATGATTACTTTCAGGAGTTATAGGGGAGTTTAGATCTTTTCGGGAGTTAAAGAGGAGTTAAAAGGGAGTTAAAGGGACATATGATCACTTTTAGGAGTTAAAGAGGTTCTTTTTCGGGAATTAAAGGGGAGTTAAAGGGACATATGATCACTTTTAGGTATTATAGAGGAGTTGAAGGACAACACTACACCAACAACGAGGCTCCATGCAATGCCACATTGTCCAGAGAGGAAGGTGTGATTTTTGTGGCAGCCACGTTGGCGGGATACGGGAATGACTGTAGCGACTGGCGCATAGCCGACTCATAGAGTGGGAATGCATTGGCAATGCCTCCACCGATGACGATGGCTTCCGGGGCATAGGTGAACAACACGGCCTTTATCAGTTCTCCTACATTCTCGCCGAATTCCTGCCATACCGCCAATGCTTGTTTGTCGCCCGCTTGTGCGCGCTCGCTGAAGTTGGCTCCCGTGTCGCCATGGAGCTTGCTGAAAAAGCGGCTGCTGCAATAGAACTCATAGTCGGCATCCCTGAAAGGCAGCGAGCCAATCTCACCGGCACCCGTATTCACACCGTTATAGAGTTTTCCGCCGATGATGATGCCGGCCCCCACACCGGTTCCCATGGTCAGTCCGACCATGTCGCTGGTACCCTGTCCCTCGCCATAGCGCCACACCCCAAGTGCAAAACAGTTGGCATCGTTGTTGACGGCTACAGGCACGCTGAATTCCTTCTCAAGAATTGCCTTCAAGTGCACCTCCTTCCACGCAGGGATGTTGGCCACGTTGTACACAATGCCTTGGTTGCTATCCACCACCGACGGCACACCGACACCGATGCCTGTCACTTCTTTACGCATCAATTGGGCTATCTGCCGTTTTAGTTGGTTGGTGATGACTTCTTCGGCTTCATTGGCCGGACAAGGCTCTATCACGGTGTCCACCACGTCGGCCCCGTCGACCAGGCCGACACGCATATTGGTTCCTCCCAAGTCAATTGCAATTTTCATTGTTCCTTGTATTTGATGTTTGCGTTGTTGAGCATGTTGCGGTAATAAGCCGACACATCCTTCCAATGATAGAAAGGGTAGCAGTCGGTCTCTATGGGTACAGAGGTCTCGTTCTCGTTCATCAGGAATTTGACCAAGATGTCGTCGGACCCTTGTTTGCGGAAGAAGACAAGTTGCACATTTCCCGCCATGGGGATGAGTCGGAACAAGGCAAATGTGTCGTGCAGGTTCTCTATGTCATCGGTGGCATTGACAGCCTCTTTCACACCCAGGATATACGAGAATGGCAACAAGACGCTATCGTGGCCGAAACGCAGGCGCACTTGCTTTTCACCAGTCGCTATCACCTTGTCGGCCTCGTCGAGGAAGTTTCTCAGCAACGGGTAGATGGCATAGTAGTTGGGGCGTGAACCAGGCATCAGCCCTTCCCACAAGCACCAGCTGGCGTTATAGACACGGAATCCGTCGATGAGTTCGTCTTCTGTGAACAGGTCGTTGAACGACAGTCCCAACTCTGGCAGACAGTGCATGTCGGAAGCGATGTTCCACAAGCCGTCGGCAAACTTGTATCCATCAATAAAATCTTCCACCATTCTCGGGTCTTTGAACAACAGTCCTATCTGGTGGTGCCCGTTGAGTTTCTCGTGTCGGAACTTGTCCAGTTTGTCATACAGATGGTCGTCGATGCCTTTGTTTGGGATGTCGATGCTGTCGTTCGGTATCAGGTAATACATATCGTGTTCGCTAGCATCCATTGTGATTTTCAGTCGGGGATTCATGCCTTTCAGTTCCTGACAGAAGTTGGCCATCGAGAGCATGCAGCGTCTTACTGTAGATGAGTTGGCCTTGACATCCACGGGTTGCATGAACAGCGTTGGATAGTTGGAGGCCAGCCGGTGGGCAATCCCCTGATGCTGCAGTGCCCCCAACCGTGTCAGGTCGCCGTCCCTGTGCCAGGCGTCTGCCGCCGCTTTCCTCACCCTGAGCAGCACCTCCTCACCCTTGTCGGTCAGCCAACCGCGCATCTGGGCCGTGTCCAATTTCCCGACCACATACTTATAGTGACTATCGCTGGTCATATAACGGGCGCCGTGTCGTCCATAATGACTAACATAGAAAGGTTCATACCCACCAGGGGGCTGTGTCACATTACCTGAGGGATTAGGATAGTTGCAATAGTTGCCGGTAGCCAACTCCATATGAGCAAGCAGTTCGGCTCTTGATGTCTGGGCATGGACGGGGAAAGCCATCACACATCCCATCAAGAAACTAATGATAGTCAGGCTTGTTTTATTCATACTATTATAGAGATAGGTTGATTCGATGACAAAGATATACAAAATATTAGACAAAGCAAAGAAATTGACAGAATTATCTTTGGAAAGAGGAAGGAAGAGGAAGGAAGAAAGAGAAGGAAATAGAAAAGAGAAAAGAAGAAGGAAGATAGAGAAGGAAAGAGGAAAGAGGAAAGATAAAGAGGAAGGGAAAGGAAGAGGAGGAAAGAGAAGTTTTTTAAAAGAGAATTCCCCATCCCCTCCAGCAGGAAGGGATGGGGAATGCCTTATCGGACGATGACCTTTTGGCCACCCACGACATAGATGCCTTTCAGGCCATCGAGCGACTTGGCCTGGCTGCGCACCAATTTGCCGTCGATGGTGAAGATGTCGACAGGCTGTCCGCCGGCAATGACCTGACGGATGCCGGAAGCCACCATGATGGAGACGGAGACAGGTTTCGACTCCTGCCCGCTGGCATAAACCGCGGTCACGGCGAAGGTGTGCTCGCCATCCTCCACCTGGTCGGCGGCGATGGTGTAGGTTGTCACACCATTCTCCACCGTGGCCACCAACTGCCTCTCGTAGTAGACATTGTACTTGCTCACCGCGCCGACATAGTTGAAGCGGACGTCATCGACCATCACGCCGAAAATGTCGTTCGACGCATGGCGGATGGCAAAGTATTTCGTGCCCTCTGGCAGCATGACATTGTATGGCGTCCACGCCATCTCGTCGGTGGCAAAACTCTCCACCAGTTCGAAACTCTCTGGCTGGTTGTCGGTCTTGGAGGCCAACACCTCGAACGACTCAATGCCATACCTGTCGGTGATGGCTCTGAGATAGAAACTGATTTCCTGCTCCGTGCCAGGCAACTCAGGTGAGATGAGCCAATGGTCGGCAGCATCGACATCACCATCGGGCACCGGACACATCGACAGCATGACCTGCGTCCCGCTATGTCCCACCTCTTTGGCGAATCCAGCCTTGGCTATGTCGAAGACCATCCATGCCGAGGGGGCGTATCTGTTTTCATAGCTGATGCTGGGATCCTGCCAACTATACACCTCGCTGCCATTGCCGTCGAAGAGCGTCCATTCCCCGATGCGGCCTGCATGCTCCGTGGCGGTGATGCCGCCGATGCTGAAGGTGGGGAAGGCATCAGTGTTGTCGAACGACTCCGTATGCTCAGCGGACTCTGCAGCGGGCGCATTCCAGTTCAACTCCACGCCCGTCGCGCCCTTGTCCTCTGCCGTGATGTTCTCTGGAGCGGGTGCATTGCTGTCGTTGATGGTGATGGTGGCCTCTGCGGTGTTGTCGGCAGGTTTCAAGTCGGCGCCGTAGTCGGCCTTGACCTTGATGATGCGGTCGCCTGCCTCGTCAAAGACTGTGGTGCCCCATGTGACAGTGAACTCCTTGGTGGCAAACGGAGCGAGCTCAGAGCCTATTGTCTCCTGCATCAACACCTCGTCGCCGACAGAGACGATGACGGCGTAGTCCTTGGCAGCCTGCTCACCCCAGTTGGTGACGGTGACGGTGATGTCCGCCTTCTTGCCAGCATCCACGGCGATGGGAGCCGACAACCCGACAGTAAGGTTGTGTGCGAGCAGGTCGACGATACGGATGTTGTCTACTACGAGAGCGTCACCCTGCTCTTCTATCTCACCCCAGTCGTCGATGATGGTGGGATTTTTGATGGCGGCTGTGAGACCCACCTGGGCGAAGTTGCCGGTCTTCAATTCGTTGAGCGGCACCTTCACGTTCTTGTATTCATTTTCATTCAACGATTCCGTGACCAATGCCACTTCGTCGCCACCATCTACGTGTCCTGTCACGTTCACCCTGTCAACGCCGAACCCTACGGCATCGAAGAGCAATGTAGGATTGATGGCCTCCTTGATGTTGAGCTTGCCAGAGTTGAGGTAGATGTTGCCAGCCTCCTGCGCGGTCATGGCAATGGCCATGCCGTCGTCGTCGCTCGACTGCGAGAAGTTCAGCCCCAGACTGTTGCTTTCCCAGAAGTAGTGCAGGTTGCCTTCGGCGAATCCCTCCACCACTGGCAGGTCGTAAGGGCTGCCCACCAACAACCTGGCTCCCGACTCATCATAAATTTGCGACTCGCCAACCTCGTTACGGGCTGTCACATACCACACCTGGTATCCCTGTTCACCCTCGTTGGTGGTGAAGTCCAACACATAAGAGTCGGCATCCGTCACCGAGGCCACCTCCTCGTCGGGTATGGTGGTGCCGGGGAGGCAAGCGTAGATGACATATTCCACCTCGGCGAGGTTCACATAGCCTCCATTGTGTCCTGTCTCTGTCACCTTGTCCCAGGTGAGCATCACTGAAGTCTGCTGGTCGACGGCCTTGACATTCTTCACATATTCGGGTGTGTCGGGGCCGAGATAAACTGTCACCTTCTCACTCTTCAGTCCGATGCCGTCGGCGTTATAGGGAACAGCCTGGTAAGTATACTCGCCTGCCTCTTCAATATTGTCGGTATAGTTGAGTGTCGCACCAGGAGCCACATCCTCGAATGCATCGACGAGGTCGCTGCCCCGGTAGAGTTCTATCTTGGTGAGGTTGGCGGTCAGCGCATTGCCATCGACGGAAGTGGCAGGTGCAGCGATGACGATGTCGGCCGACTTGGCGCCCAATGCTCCAGGTGTCACTGCCAGTTTGGGAGCGGCAGGAGCCGTGGGTTCTGGTGCAAAATCGACAATGACCTTGTTGATCCACAACTCATACATGTCGGCATCGGAAATGCAATGTACGGCCACATAATAGGCCCCTGTCTCATCGGCGGTGAAGGTGGCCTCGAAGTCCTTCTCGTCCTCATCGGTCACCACGCAGTCTTCCAGCACCTTCATGTTGAGGCCTTCCACGGAGGCCTCCCGTCCTACAACAATTTCGAAACGTTCGGTATAACCCGCCGAACCTGCGTTCACGGTGATGGCGTAGCGCTTGCCGGCATCGAAATGCAAGGGCGGAGAGACGAGGTAGTCGTCGGCAGGCTGGGAGGAGCTATACTCATAGGTGGCGTGTGTGCCGCCATCCCATTCCCATCGCCGGTCGTCGTCATTGGCATCAATCTGCATGAACTGGTCGCCCACGGCATCCTGGGTGAAGTCGGCAATGTAGGGAATCTCATACACATAGTTCAATCTCACGCTCACCACATCGCTCTTGTCGCCCTGGCCGTCGGCATTGTAAGCCACCACCTGGTAGCGATAGGTTGCACCCTCCAGTTCCGGATCGTCGTCGACATAGGTCAATGCCGTGCCGGGAGCCACGTTCTCGAAGGTCGTGATCACCTCGTTGTCACGCAACAGTTCTATTTTTGTCAGGTTGTCCGTCAAGTCCTCGCCACCGATGTTCTTCGTCGGAGCGGTGAACGTGATGGTGGCCATGGGCTTTTCCAGGTCTGCCGTCACCGTCAGGTCGCTCACGGCAGCCGGAGCAGCCATGATGGTCTCGTCCACCAACAGGTTGTCCACCCTCAGCGAGGCATGGTCGTAGTCGCTGATGGCATGGATGCCGAAGTGGTAGTAGCCCGTCTCGGGCACGGTGATGAACTTGTTTGCCAGCGTCTGGGGCATTTCCGTCTGCAGTTCGGTAGGTTCGATCACCATGATGGTCATGGCCTCGGCCGTGGCTGCTGCTCCCATCTTCACCTCCATGCGCTCATCATAGGCGTCCGTAGAGCAATGGGCGTCGATGGTGAAGCTGTAGGTCTTGCCGGCCTCCAAGCGTATGGCGGGCGAGATGAGCCAGTCGTCGGCATCGTTGTCGCTATTGTATTTATAGGATGCCTCGTCTTCAAACTGATGCCAGGTGCTGCCGTCGCCGTTGGCATCGATGATGGTGAGCCAGTCCCAGTCGTCCACGCTGTCGAAGCCGTTGGCATAGGGCAGCACCTCGATGGGTGCGAAGGGGTCGTCCTTCGACAAGGCGATGTCGTTGAACCACATCTCCGCCCTCACTTCCTCTGGGTCGGCATTGGCCAGCAAGTTACGTGTAGAGGTCATCGTCTGGGTGTCGCTGTCATACAGCATTCGGAAATCCGCCAGGTCTCCGCCTTCACACCCCACGGCATACACCGTGGCATCACCGTTGGTGCCCTGCGTCTGCAACCCTTCGAAGGAGACATCCATGCCGTCTATCTTTCCCTTCATCCAGGCTTCGGGATAGTCGGGGAAGAGCCCTTTCAGATAAACAGAATCGTCCTGGAAGCCGATGGTCACATTGCCTTTGTAGAGATGCTGTTCCCCGCCTTCCTTCACATGTCCCTTGACATGCCACGTCTCTGTCTGCAAGTCGGCGGGCGGGGTCACCGTGACGGTCTCCAAGGGCTCGTATCCGCCCGTGTAGGTCCACACGGTCTCATAGTCACCCTGCCAGGCGAAAGAATCGTAGTCGTCCCAGAACAGTCCCATGAAGCAATTCTCCGAGGATTTCTCAAGCGAGATGGTGCCTTCAGCGTCGTCAACGGCGAAGGTGAACTTGCCGTTGTTGTAACCGTCATAATTGCTGAAGCCACCAAATTCGTCGACGACAGCCCATTGCAGACTGAGGGTGACCTCGGCGGAAGCGTTGTACTCAATGGGTTGGTGGACTGGCACACTGATGGTGTTCCCCTTGCGCATTCCTTTCACCCACGCTCCTGTAGGATAGTTGGAGAGGATGTTGCGGATATACACCGTGCCATCGTCGCAGGTCACGATATGCACCGACCCGCTTTGTTCCATCGTCACCAATTGGTCTTCGTTGTCATAGCGCATACCACTACGTTCATACACCTTGCGCTCACCTTGGGCGGGGCTGACGATGATGCCATACTCATCCACCACCTCGCCATTGGCTTTGGAGGCTTTCATGGGGAGGCCCACGCTCACTTGCGAAGGACGCTTGGCTTGGCGGCCATCCTGTGGTTGAACAGGGGCCTTGACAGGTGATTTCCCGTCGAGGGACATCGAGGTGGCAGTCCGTGCGTCACGGAAGGCGATGCCAGGCTTGCGCACCTTCTCTATCGGTTTCACCGATGAAACAGGGTTGGCCGTCTGGCCTCCCTTAAAATTGAACACCTTGGCCTTTGGGGCAGCCTGCTTCGTAGAGAAGTCCTGTTCCTGGGCTTGCAGTGTAAGACCGCTGATGGTCAAGATAGCGGTCAGCATCCAGAGTTTCCTTTTTTTCATCTCTTCTTATGATTAATATTTACATTGCTTCTTAGCGAAACCATTGATGTTCATCTGCTTACTACCTTTCGGACGTCATATACAGGGATGACCTTCGAGGTTCATCCCTCGAAGTGTTGTGAGACGGGGATGCTCCTTGTATCGTGCATTATCAATGGGTTTGTGGATGAAAGATTTTGCATCATAATTCCACGCGTGCGCGTGCGAAAACCGAGGTAAAAATATGAAAAAAAATGCCAAACGCATCAAAGAAAAACAGATTGCGAAGAAAAAAGGACAAATAGCAAAGCAAATCAAGACCGTTCTCTTCGTGTTTACAACCCGCCCCACCCCATTTTTTGGGGGTCATGGATGTCCGAAAGCCAAGCGGCACTCTGTAGGGACTTGCTTCATACTGTATGAAAGATAAACGGCATCAATAATTGGCGTGGTTGAAATTCCCCGAAGTCATAGGGGCGGGTCTATAAGATTGAAGATTGAAAATTGAAAATTGAAGATTAGATTTATTGTCATCCCGAATTTTAGAATTGGAGAATTTTACGGGCGGGCACAAGACCCGCCCCTACAGCCGCACCGTTTGCCGCACCATCATTCTTGGCTTTTGTATGTATATTTAGGAGGACAAGAGAATGCGCCATCTTTTCTTTCCCTATCGGCTACCTCGTCGTCGGATGAAAAAACTGCCGATGACCAGGGCAATAACAAGGAAGGTGACGATGAATGCCCAGATGTTGGTCGGGCGCATGGCCTTCACTTCGTCCATCAATCTCTCTGTCGTCATACCTTTTGTCGTTCTTTTGTCTATATGACGCCATATAACCCCTTTTGTGACATAATTATTTGAAAAAAATCTGAACATTTGTTCAGACTTTCACCCTCGGCATCCACTTTCTTGGCTTCACCGAGGGCCTTTTCGTCATATTTGTCGTTATTTTGCCTGTCATTTTTTACTTTACCTTTTTCGTTCTCATTCGTGATAAGTATAGGAAACGATATGCATAACGACTTCATACAATTAGCGACGGCGATTCGCCCAAGGCTCATTTCCCTGTGCCGGAGTTTCTTCGACCGACAGGAGCTGGCCTGCGATGCCGAGGATGCCGTGCAGGAAACACTGCTGCGGCTATGGCTGATGCATGAAAGACTAAGGATGTATCACAGTCCTGAGACCCTGGCCATCAAAATCGCCAAGAACGTTTGCATAGACATGCTGAAGAAAGCCTGCTCTCAGCATGAACCTTTGGAGGACGGCATCGTCGTGTTTGCGCCATTGCAAACCGACCATCAAGCCATCTTACACGATACGGAGAGAATCATCGGCCAGGCGATGAAGAAATTGCCTGGAACGCAATGCAGGATGCTCGTCATGAGGAGTGAGGGCATGACGATGGAGGAAATCGCCGCTGCCTGTGGCACTACACCTGCTAGTGTAAAAACCATGGTTTGCACTGCCAGGAAACAACTGATGACAACAATCAATATAAGGAGGAAATGAAATGACAGACCTGAACGACAAAAAGAAACGACACGAACTCATCCGTCGTTATCTGGAAGCAGAGACCACCATTGAGGAGGAGCGTCAACTCCTGGAATACTTTATGCATGCAGAGGAGGAACTTACTCCTGAAGAGGAGGATGTGAGGCTCGTCATCCTTTCCACCAACTGGCATGTCGAGGTGGACGGGTTGAATGACGAAAAGGAGGCTGAATTCGACAAGATGATGAAGAGAGACACTGTTGATTGGAAATCACACAAGATTCCATCCAATATGTCATGGGCGTTCTCGGTAGTTGCCGCCCTCATACTTGCCTTATGCTTGATAACCAAGGGAACGATGAAAGAAACTCCCGCATCGCAACAATATGCAATGAAAACAACCACGACAACCTCCACTAACGGACAGACATCCTTAAAATCGCAACAAAAGGAAAGAGAAACGGAATTCCAAATGACCATGGTGGAAGAAGGGAACACGGCGCAAAAATCGTTGACGTTGGTTGGCGACAAGGACATTCAAGAACCCAACATTCCCATAAGGGAGAACAACAAACAAGTGGCGGCAATGATTGAACCATCAGAAACGGAAACGCCAAACACATCAGTAGCATTTACGGCGACGGCAGTAGATGATGAGACGGACAGGCAATACCCTTTGAATGTCACTGCCGCCAATTACGGCGGGGAACAAAAAGGCGGCAATCTTCTCGTGCCTTCCGGAAACATCACTTTCACCACCAAGACCAATCCAAACAGCGATGCCTCACACTTTGTCGTTGTCAATATAGGGAATGGCGTGAGGACGCTCTATTCAGAGATGCAGGATGACTCCGTCATCTATATCGTTGACGGGAAAAGAGTGAGCAAGGAAGCCGCAAACCGTATTTCCCCGAATTGCATCAAAGAGAAGCGAAGGTTGAAAAGAGGCACAGCCGATGCCATCAAGGAAACCCCGGAAGGACTTACCCATGACATCATTCTGATTACGACAAAATGGTCGGATGCCAATGGAGAGGAGCACTCCCTGGCCCCTCGCATAAACACCCCGTTGGCATCCGAGGATGACACGAAAACAGGCATATGCTTTCTATGACTACAAATAAGGAAAGAACAAAAATGATGACATCGTTAAACTCTCTCACTAACGTTTCATCATGGAGCAGCTTCGACGGGATGTCGAGGCTGCTTTTCCTCTCTGTGATGGTTTTACGCCAAAAGGCCTGTCGCGGCATATTTTCGGACATGCATAAAGCAAGTCCCTACAGTTGCAACAAGGCCATTTGGCGTGGTTGGAAATCCCTTTTATTGGACATTAATTCTCAAATTCTTAAATACGTGATAAACAATTTATTACATACTCATTAAGGGTGGGAAACTTCAGTAAATGATTAGTGCATTTGAATGGGATGAGAGAAACTTCAGTCAATAATTAGCCAATTCGGGATGACAACAAATCTAATTTTCAATTTTCAATCTTCAATCTTCAATCTTATAGGCCCGCCCCTACGATTTCGAAGGAAGATTTGCAACGAGGAGCGACAAATGTAGAAGTTTTAGAAGCGGGTCCGCCAACTTCCTACTTCATTTTTTCTTCTTTTTTTTGTCTGACTTATCCAATTTTTTGCATATATTTGCAAGGTCGTTTGACAAGTATTGAAATTTTCAGCCTCCCCTTCTGAGCCAATGGAGGGATTGGTGGAGTTTGCGCCCCACCCTTTTGCTCACCTCCCACTTTCAAAGTGGACTCAACGATGTTGCAACCCAAAAGTATGACAACCTAACAATACAGATATGAAAAGACTATTTTTCTGCCTCATGGCAATGACGAGCGTGCTGATGCTGTCGGCACAAAGCATTTATGATTTCAAGGTGAAGGACGATGTCGGAAAGGAAGTATCCCTCTCCGACTACAAGGGGAAAGTGCTGCTCATCGTCAACACCGCCACACGATGTGGATTCACGCCCCAATACAAAGAATTGGAGGCACTCTATGAGAAATACGCCAAGGATGGTTTCGAGATTCTCGACTTCCCCTGCAACCAGTTCGGACAGCAGGCACCTGGCACCATCCAGGAGATTCACCAATTCTGCACGGCCAATTTCAACATCAATTTCCCGCAGTTCGACAAAATCGAGGTGAACGGTGACAACGCACATCCACTCTATGTGTGGCTGAAATCCCAAAAGGGATTCGGTGGCTTCGACGTGGCTGACGAGCGGGGCAAGATGATGGACGGGATGCTCCGAAGGCAGGATGCCGAGTATGACAAGAAATCGGACATCAAATGGAACTTCACCAAGTTCCTTGTCAACCGCGACGGGCAGGTCGTCAAGCGCTACGAACCGACGGACAAGATGAGCGACGTAGAAGCCGACGTGCTGATGGAAGCCAACCCAGTGTTGAGCAACATTATGGCACGGCGCTCCGTCCGCAAATACCTCGACAAGCCCGTGGAGCATGAGAAGTTGGAGGTCGTCGTCCGTGCTGGCATCAACGCACCGAGCGGGATGAACCGCCAGCCATGGATTGTCAGGGTGGTGGAAGACCAGAAGCTGATAGCTGAAGTGACCGAGATTTACAAGCAGGAGAATGCCGAACAGGTGAATCGCGACAAGGATTTCAAAAACATGTTCCGCAACGCCCCGAACCTCATCTGCGTCTGCACACCGGCAAATGGCGGCGGCGAACTGGATGCCGGATTGCTGGGAGAGAACATCATGCTTGCCGCACAATCCATGGGACTTGGCACCTGTTGCCTCGGTGGTCCTGTAAGATGGCTCGTAGCCAGCGAAAAGGCGAAGTTCTTCATCGACCGCCTCGACATCCCTGCCGACTACAAACTCAATTACATCATCGCCATCGGCTATCCCGATGAGCAACCGGCAGCAAAGCCCCGTGATGCTTCCAAGGTGAAGTATATCAAGTGACTCCCAGACCTGACGAAAGAAACACATCATCAAACCATACAACTATGAAGAAAATCTTATTTATCATGGCGGCAGTGCTGGCAATCGGCCTCGGTGCATGCTCACAAGGAAACAAGGGCAAAGAGGACAAAGAGAACAAAGAAAACACGGAGAACAAGGACACGAAGAAAACATTGGTTGCCTATTTCTCCGCATCAGGCGTGACAAAGGGCGTTGCCCAACAGCTGGCTGAAGTGACAGGCGCCGACCTGCACGAAATCAAACCGGAACAACCTTACACTGAAGCCGACCTCGACTGGAACAACAAGCAGAGCCGCTCGTCCATCGAGATGCAGGACAAATCATCCCGACCCACGATTACAGACAAGCTGGAGAACATGGCTGACTACGAAGTCATTTATGTCGGCTTCCCCATCTGGTGGTATACCTGCCCCACGATTGTCAACACCTTCATGGAGGCATACGATTTCAAGGGCAAGACCGTCATCCCCTTTGCCACCTCTGGCGGCAGCGACATCGACAAGGCATGCGAAGACCTGAAAGCCGCCTACCCCGACGTCAATTGGAAAGAAGGCAAACTGCTCAACGGCATCACAAAGAAAGATTTGGAGGATTGGGTGAAAGCCATCAAATAATGGCATGAACCATTACGAAGTGGACCATCAACGCGTCAAATCAAAATCAATATGAATATAAACAAGCACCTTTTAGCCTTGTTAGGTATCAGTTTAATGTTTGCAGCTTGTCAAAACCAAGAACAAAAGGCATCGGGCATGGAATTTACAGACGACGTCAAGGTGGCGCTTGCCGATAGCGGCCACATCGCATTAGACAGCCTACAGTGGACGAGGAGTCCTCAGTCTTGTGACATCAAAGGCGACACCATCCGCATCACCACAGCACCTCACACCGACCTCTGGCAGCGCACCTATTATCACTTCCAGAACGACAACGCCCCAGTGTTGCAGATGAAGACACGGGAGAAGTTCTTCAGCTTCGTGGTCAAGACCGATTTCACCCAGAGCCATCACCGTTTCGACCAGTGCGGCATCGTGATGTATCTTGACAGTGAGAATTGGCTGAAAGGTTCTGTTGAATACGAAAACGAGGAATTCCAACATCTGGGGAGCGTGGTGACCAACAATGGCTACTCCGACTGGGCCACGACAGCCATTCCCGCAGATGTCAAGACCATGTGGTATCGCTTCTCTCGCAGGGAGGACGATTATTGCATCGAATGCTCCAAGGATGGCGTGGAATTCAGTCAAATGCGCATTTGTCACATGCAAGCGGGAGCAGAGGAAATCCGCTTTGGCATCTATGCATGCTCTCCCGAAGAGTCGTCGTTTACGGCTGTCTTCTCTGACATGAAGGTCACCGAGTGCATGTGGGCGGCCCACGACGGTCAACAACCTGACAAGGAATAGATGGCGCCCGCAACTCATTGGCTAAGAAGGCGGCCCTCCGGAGGGCCGCCTTCTTAGCCTGTAGCCGCCATAAGTTTGAACATATTGGTGATGGCGTTCTTCTTGCTATTACGCGTGCCGCTGTTTTCGTAATAGGAGATGTGCATCTGCGTGCCGATGCCATCAATCTTTGTGACTCCGTCGGCCTCCCACTTCTTGATCCAGTTAATGAGCGACTTCAGCCTTGAGGGGTGGAGTGAATAAGTCTCGAAAAACAACAAGTTACGGTAGCAAGAAAATATCGACAGTTTTTTAATCATAATTACTTAAGTTTCGGAAGTGAAAATGCCTTACAAAACTGTAATTTATCTTGTATGGCAACCGGTTGTGAAGTGAAGCCCGAAGGGCTGGGACGACCACAGACAGGTGGTGGAGCGAAGCGTAACCCCTGCTTGACGATG
>JAFWSS010000208.1 GCA_017524385.1 Prevotella sp. | reverse complement strand
GTAGGATGCAATCCAGTGGAGCATAGCGGGCTATGTGAAAGGCTACGGGTAGGCGAGCTTGCTCGGGAATCTGAGGATGAGTGAAAAATATGCGCCAAAGAAAGTTACGATTAAGCGAGAGGAAAGCCAAATGTATTTGAGCTTGCCCGAGCGTGAGTAACTTCGGCTATGCCAAACATAAAAGACTTACAACACCTACAAGAATGATAGTAACAGGTAATTTTGATTACCTACTTATTTCCATATAGTTGACTTTTTCCCAAATGTTATTTAGGAGTATTTGACTCTTTTTAAAGGAGGCGCATCTGTTCAGCGAACAATGTCTAAACGTATATTTCTTGCTTGGGCAAGCGCCTCCTTCGTTGCCGAGCAATCATCTCCGTGTAGACGAATTCAAAAGACAGAACCGTTTTCCTGCCATACATTTGCGACAAAGCTTTTTTTTGTGCTTGTTCTTGGAAAAATTGAGAAAAAATGACTATTTTTGTGAACTGAAAAAAACAGAAATGTGTGAAGTTTTACCATTGAAAAAGATATTGTCTTGATAATCAAGCATTTCATTTGCTGATGGGACTTCTGATAATGGCTGCCATCCCAACGTTGGGACAAACCGACATCGACGAGTTAGAGATAGTGAACGAAACGAACGACGATGGTGGTTTTATCCATGATGGCTTGATAAGAGTGCAGGACGACAGTTTTAAATTCGGCTTCATCGACAAGACCGGAAAGGTGGTCATACCGTGCAAATGGGAAGAAGCCAAGGATTTCTCCGAAGGCCTGGCTCCGGTGCAGCATGACAATGGCAAGTGGGGATTCATCGACAAGTACGGATTATTGACCATACTGTGCAAGTGGGTGAGTGTCGCAGACTTATCCTTACTGGAAAACGTTGGTAGGTAGGAAGATAATGACAAGTAGGGCAAAGAACAAAATTTTAACATAAAAACAATCATGAAAATCAAACATTTCATCTGCTCGATGGCGCTTCTGATGATGGCAGCCATCCCGTCCATGGGAGCGGTGAACCATGCTGCCACCCCAATGAAAGGAGACATCAACGGCGATGGCTCACTCAGCGTCAATGATGTCGCCTTGCTCGTGGATATTATCCTGTTAAACAAAGAGGCTGGCCCCACCGCCGATATGAATGGCGACGGAGAAGTCAACATCACCGACGTGACGCTACTGATCGGCACCATCCTCGGATCCAACAACAACAACGGGCCGCAAACACAGGACGAGGATGCCAACCCCTACCTGCCAGTGCTCGCACCAAAGGGCAAATAACGAGGTTGCACGCCTGCTACCAAGAAAGCATCACATCCAAAACAAAAGACAAGCATCCCATCCAATGAAATTATACAACATCCTATTGCATACACACCGCTGGAGACCTCTCGGCATCAACTTGCGCTTGGCACTAATCCTTCCCGCCATAATCCTCTCCATCTCACTCTCCAAGGCACAGGAAACCTTTGAAGAGTGCATACAGTCGCGCGGCCTCGCCGACATCATAACCGACTGGAGCGACAGCGTCACCATCACGCTGCCCATGCCCACATGCGCCTATGTCAACATCACCGGTACGAACACCACCATCCCAACTCGGAAAGACGTCAACTATTTCCGTTGGCTGGAAATATACGACGGCAACGGCAACTATTTCAAGAAGCGCATCATCACATGCGTGCAAGGACAAAACTCCACCTCCTACCCGAAGAGGAATTTCAAATTGGACTTCTGTGAAGACGAATGGGTGGGCGACGAAACGCCCGACATCACCTTCGGCAACTGGGTGACGCAGGATGCCTTCCACCTCAAGGCATTCTACAACGATTTGTTCAAAGGCATAGGCATCATCTCCTATCGCACCTATGACCTTATGACACAAGGACGCGGTGAGACAGGGCGTATCTGGGAGCGTGCCGGCGTCAAGAAACCCGACCCACGCGCACTCTGCCACCCCGACGCCTTCCCAGTGAAACTCTATTTCAATGGTGAATATTATGGGCAATATTGCTGGCAGCTGAAGAAGCACCGCAAGAACATGAACCAAAAGAAGAACACACCGGAGCACATTCACATCGAGGGAAGAGGGCACAATGAACTCAACCGCGCCAATTTTTTCTTGGGGAACATCGTGTGGAATCACATTTCCGTGAGAACACCCAAAGACCTCTATGATATGGACGGGAATGTTTACGACGAAGACTTAGGTGGGGAACTGATGGACGAGACCTCGCCCTACTACGATTTGGAAAGCGACGACGAGAAAACCCGCGAGCGGAAGCAAAACTCTGCCAAGGTGAAGAAATACTTGCAAGACTTCGCAGACCACTGCAAGGAGGTTGAGGCATTGGTTAAAGCCAAGGCAAGCAGCAACGAGATACGAGCCGCATTGGAGGAATTCCTCGACGTGACAAGTGTGATCGACTATATGCTGCACAACCTGCTAACCGTCAATTGGGACGGCGTGTCGAAAAACTACCAGTGGCTTACATACGACGGAAAGAAATGGTTTGTAGTACCTTACGACCTCGACAACTCTTTCGGATATGGACTCTACCGCATCCTTCAAGGAGGGTACTATAATCAAATGAGCCCCTTGTCAAAGCAGACTTTCATACATAGCCCCACACGTTGGGTGTATCCAAACTACAAGACAGAAATGTGGGAGCGATGGGCGTGGCTGCGCGACCAGGGCATCATCAATTCAGAAAACCTCTATTCCCTCTTCGACAATTGGTACTACACCATCGGAGAAAGCTCATATGCCGAAGACTATGAGAAATGGCCGAAAAGTTATAGCCTCAAACCCGATGTGGACAATGAGCCGTGGCACCAGCTGCCCTTCAACTACAGCACTTTCTCCAAGGCCCCGGAATGGGATGCCGAAACCACCTACGAGAAAAACAGCGTGGTGAAAGCAAGATACCGCCTCTACCAGAATTCGGAAGAAACCACGGGCGTACGGCCTTATAAGCAAACAGGCCATCTCGACAGCCTGGAACGCATCCATCCCTATTTGGTGGCCCACGTCGCCGCCATGGACCGTCTCACTGGCTACACCTTCACTTCCATCCCCACGTCCTATGTACTCGAAGTGAGTTCTGCGGGATGGAGCACGCTCTGCATACCCTTCCGTTTCGCATTGCCGGAGGGAATGACGCTTTATGCTGTGGACGGACGGCGTGGCAATGGCTCGCTCATCCTAAGACGTGTGGATGAACCGGAAGCATACAAACCCTACTTGGTGGAGGCTGCACCGGGGAGATACTTACTCACCGGCTACACCGAGGAACCTGTGGAGGATGACAATCTCGGCATCCACTGCGAAGGCTCGTTGTGCGGCGTGCTCGCAGCTCGTTTCGTGCCACAGGGTGGCTACGTGCTGCAAGTACACAATGGCAAGACCGGCTTCTACCGCGTGAAGGAGGATGGACAAGTGAAGATGGGTGCCAACAGGGCGTGGTTGGAAACCGACGACAGCCAGGCCAACTACCTCACCCTCGATACATTCACCGATGGCATAGCCACCACGGAGGAGGCTCCAGCCATCACCGACATCCACGACATGAGGGGTGTGCGCATCGACGGCATCCAAAAGGGCCTCAACATCATCCGCTACAGCAATGGAAAGACCTTGAAGGTGATGCGCTGACCTCGGAGAAACATCCTCCTATCACTTCCTATCACCTCCTATCACATCTTATTGCCTCCTATATCCTCCTATTCCGAGAAACAGAAACACATTCGGTTTTACCTTTAAAAAATTCTATAATGAAAATCAAGCATTTCATCTGTGCGATTCTGATAACGGCCGCCATCCCGGCCTTTGGACAAGCCGACATCGAGGAGTTAGAGATAGTGAACGAAACAAACACCGATGAAGGCTTTATCCATGATGGCTTGATAAGAGTGCAGGACGACAATATGAAGTTCGGCTTCATCGACAAGACAGGAATGGTGGTCATACCGTGCAAGTGGGAGGGAGCCAAGGATTTCTCCGGAAGCCTCGCTGGTGTGCAGGACGATAATTACAATTGGGGCTTCATCGACAAGAGCGGAAAGGTGGCCTGCCCGTGCAAGTGGGAGGATGTCAGGGATTTCTCCGAAGGACTGGCTGGTGTGCAGGACGACAATGACAAGTGGGGATTTATCGATACGACTGGAAAGATGGTCATACCTTGCAAGTGGAAGGATGTAGGGGACTTCTCCGAAGGGTTGGCTGTTGTGCAGGACGACGATGGCAAGTGGGGCTTCATCGACAAGACGGGAAAAATGGTCGCAACGTGCAAGTGGGCGGATGCCTGGGATTTCTCTGATGGCTTAGGCCTGGTGAAGGACCACAATGGTAAGTTGGGCTTCATCGACAAGAGCGGAAAGGTGGTCGTCCCGTGCAAGTGGAAGGATGCCTGGAGATTCTCTAAAGGTCTGGCCATAGTGCAGGACGACAATGACAAGTGTGGCTTCATCGACAAGACTGGAAAGGTGGTCTTACCGTGCAAGTGGAAGGATGCCTGGAATTTCTCCGAAGACCTCGCCATGGTGAAGGGCGACAATGACAACAGGGGCTTCATCGACATAACCGGGAATGTGGTCATTCCGTGCGAGTGGGATTTTGCCAATGATTTCTCTGATGGATTGTCCAAGGTGAGGGATGAATATGGCGTGGAGAACTTCATCGACAAGACAGGGAAGGTGGTCATACCGTGCAGGTGGAATGTTGCCAGTAATTTCTCAGAAGGCCTGGCTCGTGTGAAGGATGACAATGGCAAGTGGGGCTTCATCGACAAGGCAGGGAATATGGTAAGCCCATGCGAATGGAATGATTCCGATGATTTTTCCGAAGGCCTGGCTCCGGTGCAGCACGACAATGGCAAATGGGGCTTCGTCGACAAGACCGGAAAGGTGGTCATACCGTGCACGTGGTTGAATGTCGCAGACTTGTCTTTGCGGGAAGCCATTGAAAGGTAGGGTGACAATGGCCAGCGAGCATCCATCCTAAAACTTCCCTATTCCCTCCTATCAATATTGCTCATCGTTTTTGCTCCTCCGGAACAGCACGCTGGCGATGACCGGCGCACCGACCAGGGCGGTGACGGAGTTGACTGGCAACGCTCCCTCGAAACCTGGCATGCGGGCGATGAGATTGCAAACCAATGCAAGGATTCCTCCTGCCAGCATCGTCCCGGGCATCAATATACGGTGGTCGCTGGAATGGTAGATGGCGCGTGCAAGGTGGGGAACGGCAAGGCCTATGAACATGATCGGACCGCAATAGGCGGTGACAATGGCCACCAATACGCCCGAACTGATGATGACCAGCAGGCGTGAACGTTGGATGTTGAGACCAAGGTTCTTGGCGTAGGCGTCACCCAGAAGCAACAGGTTCATGGTCTTCACCAACAGCATGCTCAGAGGGAGAAGGATGGCCATCAGGGTGACGAAAAGAACCATCTGGTCGCCTGACACACGACCGAAAGAGCCAAGGCCCCAGATGACAAACGCCTTCACATCCTCCTCGGCGGAGAAGAACTTCAACACCCCGATGATGGCGGTGGCTAGATAGCCTATCATCACGCCGATGATGAGCAAGGTAACGTCGCCCTTCACTTTCTGGGAGATATACGCGATGAGGCCCAATACCGCCAGCGCACCGACAACGGCGGCGATGGACATCGCCACGTCGCCAAGATAGCCGAGACGGCTGAGTGCCACGCCGCCTAACGAACCGGAGAGTAGCACGACAAACGCTACGCCAAGGGAGGCTCCGTTGGAAATACCGAGCACCGAAGGTCCGGCGAGCGGGTTGCGAAACACCGTCTGCATCTGAAGGCCGCTCACAGCAAGGCCCGCACCCGCCACCATAGCGGTCAATGCCTGGGGGACGCGGGAGTTGATGACGATGTTGCGCCATATCTCGTTGTCGCCGCCGCCCAACAAAATTCCACAGATATCGCCGACGGGGATGTGTACCGTGCCTAGCAACAGGTTGAGTACGAACAACACCACTAACAGCAATACCTGCAAAAGCGTCAAGGCGAGCGGACTTCTCATCACCTTATTTCAATAATTGATAGAACGTGGGTTGGTAATCCTCGGGCATCAGTTCGGGATGGAAGATGGCCACAAGGTCGGCAAGCACCACATCGGGTTTCATGGGTGAAATCTCATAGTATGGCGTCTGTTTCATGTTGCAGTAGATGACGTGGCGGTCCTTGAACGCCTTGAACAGGGCGTTGCGCGGTTCGGATGATTTCAATGCCTCATAGGAGAAGTCGCCCGGGAAACTGTTGAGGATGCGCCAGTAGTCGGCATTCGCTGCCGTGGCATACATCTGTTCGTATTCAATGGGGACGCCCCCCGTGTTGTCGTCTTTCAGCACGTATTCTGCTCCCGCGTCACGGAAAATCTGTGCCAGGTAGTTCTTCCCTCCCACGGCATACCAGTTGCCGCCGTGCATCTCGCCGCTGAAGACCGTCGGGCGTGTCGTCGTCCCTTCCACCTTTTTCTTCAAATCGAGGTAGCGGCTTTCTATCTCGGCAAAGACCTTGTCGGCCTCCTTTTCCTTGCCTATGAACATGGCGATGTATTTCACCCATTCCGCCTGGCCCAGTGGGTCGAGTTCCTTGTATCCCAGGTGTGGGATGAGTGTGATGCCGGTCTCCTTGATGGTGTCATAGCCGCCACGCTTGAAGGGGGAGATGAATATCACCTGGGGATTGGCGGCCAGGATGAGTTCTGTGTCAAACTCCCCTTCCATGCCGATTTTGGCAATGTCACCCTTCTTCACTCGCGCAAGGATGTCCTTGTCGAAAAGGTTTTTCGTGCCGGTGATTCCCTTGATGACATCATGGGCGTCGAGGGCGGTGAAGTTGGACATCTGCAGCATTGTCATCACGATGGTGCGGTCGATGGGAACCTTCACCTCGGTATAACCCTCTGGCACGTCGGCCTTGACATCCTTGGGCACCAAGGCGAAGTGGTAGGATATCGGCATGTGGTCCTTGTCTTTCTGAGGGTCGGCGACATCCACCAGCCGCACGCCATTCGACAGTGTCTTCACTGTGTATCCTTTGGCGTATTTGGGGCCGCTCAAGGAGTCGACAACATCGCCCACGTCGCCTGTCCTGGCATTCTGCTTGCACGACAAAAATGCCCATACTGCTGCGCAAAGTGCGCAGAACAACATCACTTTGTTCTTCATCATAAAAAAACGGTTGCGCCCTCCATCCTTACTCCGAGAATCTCGGGCATGAAACAATCTCCAGAGGCTGGTCTTCTGACTTCGACCCTACCGCCAAGCACCTTCCCGCCAATGAAAAAACTGGCAGTGGCAACACGCTTGGAGGCGATAAAAGGGCCTTACAGCTGCGGGACAGTCGGGGATTCTCACCCCATTCCCATTTCATCGCGACATGCGAACCTCTGAATCAGTGGCAAAGGTAGTGAAAAAAAACGATGATAGATACAAAAAAATAAAAAAATGAGTCCACTTTTTAGAGTGGACTCAAAATTGAACAAGAGAGGGCGTGCAACAATTCTCAGAATGCTGTGGTGAAAAGGACACTCCAAATATATAAAAATCGTTTTGGAGCAATAAAGCACTTCTTGGGCATACATGCATAAAGTATGTTCAATCTTGAGCCTACTTTAAAAAGTGGAAGTGAGCCATATGAGCTAATGGGCGGTGTGCTCAATCTTCAATCTTCAATTTTCAATCTCCAATCTTCAATCTTCAATCTTCAATTTTCAATCTCCAATCTTCAATCTTCAATTTTCAATCTCCAATCTTCAATCTTCTTGGATCCACTTGAAAAAGTGGACAGGGAGCAAACGGGCGGTGCGCATCTCCCCTCCCCTCGCAGGGGAGGGGTTGGGTTGGGGTGAATAAGTCTTGAAAAACAACAAGTTACAGACCCCACCCCTGCCCCTCCCCTTGAGGGGAGGGGATAACTAACACCGATATTTGCTCAAACAGGACTTCTTAAAGTGGACT
>JAFWSS010000207.1 GCA_017524385.1 Prevotella sp. | reverse complement strand
TGAAGTAAAAAATCCTCGCAAATGGAGGTGTTTTGATGGAATCATCATTTGATTATCCTTACATTTTTTAAATGAAGCTACTGTAAGAAATTGAATGCCAATATAACCGAACTTCCGAAACTTAAGTTATTATATTTGCAATAAAATAGCGTCAACCAAGGGTTTACCGCGTATACGACTATTTCTTCGCAGAATGGCTGGCCAACGTCTATTGAATGTTGACGCTTTCATCGGGAAAGACGTAAACACCTGACATGAGAGTCGCCTTGATGTGGATCTTCAACAACTGCTACCACTTCCTTTCTTGTGGTGCCATCGCTCATGCTCACGAAAAGTTGAAAAGGCGCACTCCCTATTTGCAGGTATGCCTTTTCTCGTTTCGTTGCGGGTCATCATAAGATTTTGGTATACGGTTCATTATTAACAAGTATCCATGTTGATGAAAGGTGTACAGAATACCATTTTTTGAGTATTGTCCACTTTTATGGAAAGGAGTATTTTTGCACTCACTAAAAAAATTATCAAACATTTTTTATAAATAATGAGAGCATTTTTACTCACAACCCTTCTGGTCTTGTCGCCCCTTTTGGCCATGTCCCAAGAAGCAGATGACAATGGTGTGGATGCCACCACCGGCGCAACACGGCAGGAGGCGAAGCACGAGAAGCAGGCGAACGTATTGTCGCGCCTTCACATAGGCGGATATGGTGAGGCGGTCATGACCCGAAACTTCTACAGTCAGAGTTTCAACCGCTACAAGAAACCAGAGAACTATGTCGATGACAAGAGTCACGGACGCTTCGACCTCCCACACGTATGCCTGAACATCGGCTATGACTTCGGCAAGGGATGGACGATGGGGTCTGAGATAGAGTTCGAGCATGGCGGCAACGGCACCGCCGTGGAAATCGAGGCCGAGGAAGCTGGAGAATACGAGGCCGAGGTGGAGAAAGGTGGAGAGGTGAACATAGAGCAGTTCTGGATTAACAAGGAATTCTGGAAAGGCAAGTTCAACATCAAGGCTGGTGAGATTATCGTGCCCGTAGGATATTCCAACGCCTACCACGAACCCAACCAGTTCTTCACCGTTTATCGCCCGGAGGGAGAGGCCACCATCATGCCTAACACGTGGCACCAGGTGGGGCTGTCGCTTTGGGGACGCCTGAAGGAATGGCGCTATGAGGCACAACTGCTTTCTGGTCTGAACTCCGAGAGTTTCACGGCAGAGAATTTCGTGCACTATGGAGCCACCAGCCCCTATGAGTTCAAGGTGGCCAACAACTATGCAGGTGCACTGCGAATCGACAACTATTCCATCGAAGGTCTGCGACTCAGTCTGAGTGGCTATTACGGCTACACCTTCCGCAACACATTGCGCACACCAGGCAAGAAATACGATGAAGTGACTGGAGCGCTGGGAATCGTCGCCATAGATTTCTCCCTCAACCGTTGGAATTGGATTGTGCGTGGAAATGTGGATTATGCCCACTTCAGCGATGCTGATGAGATTTCTGCCTATAACCAAGCCAACTGGACGCATCACAAATACCAGGATGGCAATCCGCACCACTATTCAAACATCGGCAGCAATGCCTTGGCTTATGCCATCGAGGCGGGCTACAATGTCTTTTCGCAAATACCCAAAATGAGAAAAGATAATGAGAAACTGTTCATCTTCGGACGATTCGAGCATTACGACACGATGGCATCGGGAACCTATGAGTCCATGTACAAATACACCAAGAAATACAGATGTGCCTTCGGACTGAATTACTCTCCCGTAAAGCAAATCACCATCAAGGGCGAATACTCCTATCGTTTCTTCGAAAAGCCGAACAACAACGGACTCGATTCCGACAGCCCGCTATACAAGCAACCCTATAACAACGAACCAAGTGTCAGCCTCGGCATCACCTACTGCGGAAAATTGTTGTGATGATTGAAAATGGAGTCCACTTTTATAAGTGGACAATGAGCAAAAGGACGATGCGCGAAATACGTTAATTCCGAAAAAGATAACAATAAAAACATCAAGTGAAAATGAAAAGCAAGAATCTTTTGAAAATGGCAGTAGTGGCTGCCGTAATCTCCACTGGCTTCGTATCATGTTCTGATGATGACGACAACAACACAACCACTGTAACTGGCTCGCAGGCCGCACTCGACCAGGCTTGCAATGATTGGAAAATTGCTCGTGCCAACTGGGAGAACACCGAAGCATTCCTATTCGGGGCTGCCGATGTCTATTCCATCGACCCGCATACAGATACATGGCCGGTGGCAGCAAACGACCTGGCGGATGTGCTGAGAGACGAGAAGGCGATGTCGAATCTCGACAACTTCATCAAGACAGCCAACTCCGGCATCCTGGGGTACCATGGATTGGAGTATGTGCTCTTCCGTCAGGGACAACCCCGACAAATCAGCCAAATCACCAATCTGGAATACGATTACATTTGTGCGGTGGCCAAGGATCTTTACAACGCTACCGCCACATTGGAGGCGGCATGGGACTCTCGGGAAAGCAATGCCGAACGTCACAAGATTGCCATCAACTACGTGGCCACTCACAACGCCATCAATGACGATGGAGACGTGGAAGGCGCGCTGGGTTCGTTCCAAAACTTCGGCAAGGCGTTCAAGAACCCCGGCACAGGCGACTGGGACACGGCTCTCGACGCCACGCTGGAGATCATTTCCGGATGCCAGGATATCATCGGCGAGGTGGGGGACTCCAAAATCGGACTTCCCTACACCGGCGAGGATGCCACTTACATCGAGTCGCCTTATGCCTACAACTCCATCACCGACTTCTATGACAACATCGTCAGTTGCAAAAATGCACTCTTTGGACAGATGGGAGCCACTTCGCCCACGCAGCAATCGCTCATCTTCTTCTGTCTGAACGCCGGCAATGCCACACTGGCCAATCAAGCCAACGTCGTGGTGGCGAAACTTGATGCCGCCCTGGCCAAAATCAAGGCGATGAAGCACCCGTTTGCACTCTTCTATTCTGATGCCTCTTGCAAGGTGGCCATCGATGCCCTCGGCGAACTTGACGATGCCCTCGGCGCCCTCTCTGAGACTCTTGCCGGATATGCCGGCAACAAAACCGTAGAGACACAGTGCCAGGTCATCAATGAGAACTATGTCGATAATGTGGTGCTGGCCACATACCGCACTCTCGCTGACAATGCACAGAAACTTTATCAGTCGATTGTGAACATCAAAAAGTAAACCACTATGAATAGACCTTTCTTGTTGGGAATGGTGCTGACCGGAGCCTTTATTGTCGCCGGTTGTTCCGACGATGATGGCAATACCCCCACGACATGGGAGATTGGCGACCCGACATCGTCAGACTATCCCGAAGACTATTATGCTGGTGGACTGTTAGGCACGACGACGGTGAACACCTCCACTGCTTTCAAGCAACCTTCTAAAGCAGTGGAAAATGCAGGAATGATGACGGCCTTCAACGAGGGTGAGTATCTCTTTGAAAAAGACTACAACACCAATACCGACGGCGCTTTCCACGGCCTGGGACCCGTCTATGTGCGTCGTGGATGCCTCTACTGCCACCCTGGCTACGGGCATGGGGCACGGCAGACGGACTACAAGGCCGACACGCACCGCAACGGATACTTGCTCGTCGTCTATGACAAGACCACCAACGCTTACATCCGCTCGGTGGCCGGCATGCCACAGACAGGTGCCGTGAAACCCTTCAAGGCTCCCATCGACGAGAACAAAATCCATATTGCGTGGAACAACTACACCGACGAGTGGGGGAACAAGTTCCCTGACGGTGAGACCTATTCGCTCATCTATCCAGAAGTGACCATCCCCTACAGCGCCTATTACGCGCCCGTGGTGGTGCAGCGTGGCGGTGCCGACGTGACCCTCTCCGAAGCAGAATACAACAATGACATCGGCGTGTTGCTGGAATCGACCATCGGCATTTACGGCACTGGACTGACCGATGCCATCCCTGATGAAGACATCACCGCACAGTGGAGGGCGGAGAGTGAGTATTTCAACAGCATCGGCCGCACCGACGCACTGAACCCCGCCATGTGGAACCAAGCCACCAACACCTGGAACAGTTATTACAGCAATTCGTTGCAGGGCGACGGCACGAAATATGTGCGCCGATACACCTATGCCTTGTCGCGCGGTCCCATCCTTGACGCAGCCGGCGCAAACGCCATCTGGAACATCACCAACGTGACCCGCTCCGACCGCCGATACCACTATCTCGACCTTGCAGGCGTCTACTATGCCACAAAGTCGTCGCAAGACCCGGAGGTGCAGGCTGGTTTCACCGAATACATCAATCGGGTCGACCCGGTGAAGATGCATCCCGAATGGCACACAGGCGACCTGCAGAAAGACATTTACACCTATCTGACCAGCAAGTCGCTCGATGCTGAGATGACTGACGCACAATACAAGAATCTTATGATCTGGCACCGAGGCCTGGCCGTTCCAGCAGCCCGCAACACCACCACCGATGATTTCAAGGAGGGCAAGCGACTGTTTACGCAGATAGGATGTGCCGCCTGCCATCGCCCGTCATGGCAGACAGGCGACGACCACATCCAGGACCCTGCCAGGTTCTTCACCTCCGACAGCGACATGCCACGCTATCCTCACCAGAAGATATGGCCCTACACCGACTTCGTGCAGCACCGCTTGTGGATGAAGAATGACATACGCACTGGATGGTGCCGCACCACACCGCTGTGGGGACGCGGCCTGGCCGCCAAATGTGGAAGTGGCATGGAACGACTCCATGACTGTCGTGCACGCAACGTCATGGAAGCCATCATGTGGCACGGTTGCAAAAACGAGGGTGGCACAAGCGATGCATACAATTCTGTGGTGCAGTTCCGCAACCTGACTAAGAAACAACGTGACCAGATAATCTATTTCATTGAATCCATCTAAGATAGTTTTGGTGAACAAAAAAATCATCTTTGCCCTATACACACTCATCGTGGTGTGTATAGGGTTTGCCTCTGTTTTGGAGAAATATCACGGCACCAGGTTTGTTGGTGAGCACATCTATGGTGCATGGTGGTTCTCTGCACTGTGGGCGGTGCTCACGGTGGCGGCTTGTGCTCACATGGTCAAGCAGCGCCTGTACAGACGCTTTGCCGTCATATTGCTGCACTTCTCGTTTGTCGTGATATTGGCTGGTGCGCTGACCACACATCTCTTCGCCCGGAGAGGTTCCGTCGGGCTTCGCACCGGCATCCCGGTCTCCGCTTATGTTGATGATGTGGGCAATATTCAAATGCTACCTTTCGCTATGACATTGAAAGAATTCCGCATCGTCAATTATCCCGGGACTGATGCGCCGCTCGATTATCAAAGCGTCTTACAAAAGGCAGATGGGGAAGAGGTGCTTGTCTCCATGAACAACATCGGTCACATCGATGGATACCGTCTTTTTCAGTCAAGTTACGACTTTGACGGACAGGGGGTTATACTCGGTGTAAGTTACGACCCTTATGGCATAGCAATCACCTACTTTGGATATCTGCTGCTTCTGGTGGGCATCATTGCCACACTGCTGTCACGCAAGACGCAGATGCGCGCCCTTTATCGAAAGGCCATTCAGTCTCTTGCCGTCGTTTTGCCGCTTTTCCTTTGTGTTGCTACCACCCAAGCAAAAGATGGACTCCAAGTCGTTGACAAGGACATCGCCCATCGAATGGGCACCATCAACGTGCTCTACAACAACCGTATCTGTCCACTCAACACCGTTGCGACAGACTTTGTCACCAAACTCTCGGGCAAAGCTTCATGGAACGGCTATTCTGCCGATGAGATTTTCACAAGTTGGATGATTTACTATTCACCTTGGGAACAACAGAAGTTGATTCGTGTGAAAAACCGCAAAGTGCAGCAGTTGCTGGGCATCGGCGGGCAGTGGGCATCCTACAGCGATTTCCTGGATGGGTATCATGCATACAAACTGAAGGATGCTGTTGATGCCTTGAGGAATGGTGATGGTTCCATCGACAGGAAAGCCTTGATGGAGGCCGACGAGAAATACCACTTGGTGGAGATGTTCTATCGCGGTCAGTTCATAAAGATGTTCCCTTTCCGGTTTGGGGAAGAGGTCAACTGGTACACGCCGGGTGGACAGTCGCTCCCAAAGGAAATCCCCGTCAAGGAACAATTCTTCGTCAAGCAGTCAATGGACTACCTCACTGAGAGCATAGTGACAGGACAGCGCGACAGGGCTTTTGAGATTATTGCGAAAATCAAACTCTTCCAAAAAGAAATGATTGGAGACCTGCTGCCTGGTGAGAGTATGACCAAGGTGGAGATTTTCTACAACACGCTGCGTAACTGGAAATGGCCGGTGTTTCTCGCTTTGACTCTCAGTTTGCTGCTCTGCGTGGTGATGCTTGCGGCAGCCGTGAGAAGAACGTGGTTCAAGGTGCTGTCACTTTGGTTCGTCGTGCTGTATGCGGCATATGTCACGCTTCTGCTTGGCCTGCGTTGGTGGATAAGCGGACACATACCGGTGAGCAATGGTCACGAGACGATGCTGTTCATGGCATGGGTGCTCCTCTTGCTGACCATCCTCCTACGTCCAAAGTTTCCCATTATCTCGGGGTTTGGACCCTTGATAGGCTCTTTCTGCCTCTTGGTGGCCATGTTGGCAGGCAGCAATTCGCAGATTACTCCGCTGATGCCCGTGCTGCAGTCGCCTTTGCTTTCCGTCCATGTTATGACGGTGATGTGTGCCTATGCGTTGTTCGCATTGCAACTGCTGCTGGGTGTGCAGGCTTTCTTTCTGATAAGAAAAAGTAGAAATGCTGAATTGGAGCGGATCACCGCCTTGTCTCAACTGTTGCTCTATCCCGCCGTCTTCCTCCTTGCCATTGGTATATTCCTTGGCGCCGTCTGGGCCAACGTGTCGTGGGGTAACTACTGGTCATGGGATCCCAAGGAGTCGTGGGCGCTCATCACACTCATGGTTTATGCCGCCCCTTTCCACAAGACGTCTTGCGCTTTTTTCCGAAAACCCCTCTGCTACCATGGCTACATGGTCTGTGCCTTCATCACGGTCGTCATCACTTATTTCGGCGTGAATTACCTTTTGGGAGGGATGCATGGGTATGCCTGAGTTATTGAAAAATGCATGGGTAACTTGGTATTTTTTTAACATATAATTCTTGCTTGGGCAAGCGTCTCCTTCGTCGCCGAGCGATCATATAATTAGTCATAAATTCTTGCTTTGGCAAGCGTCTCCTTCGTCGTCGAGCGTCTGAGCGTCAGAATTTTTGATTAATTTATGATAATTCTTGGACGAGCCAAGCGGCAGAGCCGAACACATGTTCTTTATTATTCATCCCAATTTTTTTTATCGTCACTTAACTCCTTTTTAACTCCCCTTTAACTCCTGAAAGTCAATTTTCAATTGTCCCTTTAACTCCTCTTTAACTCCTCTTTAACTCCTCTTTAACTCCTTGAAAATGAACATATGTCCCTATAACTCCCCTTTAACTTCCCTTTCACATTCCCATTTTCTCCAGCAGGTCGGGGCGGAGCCGGCGGGTGCGCTCCAGACTCTGTTCGATTTCCCAGTCCTTGATTTTCCCCTCGTTGCCGCTCAGCAGGATGTCGGGCACTTTCCATCCCTTGTAGTCTGCAGGGCGGGTGTAGATGGGAGCAGAGAGCAGACCGTCTTGAAAGCAGTCGGAGAGTGCGCTTTGGTCGTCGCTGATCACTCCGGGCACCAAGCGCACGATGGCGTCGGCCATCACCGCAGCCGCCAGTTCTCCACCGGTGAGCACGTAGTCGCCGATGGAGATTTCGCGGGTGATGAGGTGGTCGCGGATGCGCTGGTCGATGCCTTTATAGTGTCCGCAGAGGATGATGATGTTGTTCAGCATCGACATGTCGTTGGCTATCTCTTGTGAGAACTGTTCGCCGTCGGGTGAGGTGAAGACCACCTCGTCGTAGTCGCGTTCCGCCTTCAAGGCGGAGATGGCACGGTCGATGGGTTCGCATTGCATCACCATGCCGGCGAACCCTCCGTAGGGATAGTCGTCCACACGGCGCCATTTGTCGAGTGTGTAGTCACGCAGGTTGTGAAGGTGGATTTCAGCCAGACCTTTCTTCGCCGCACGGGCGAGGATGGACTCGTGGACGAAACCCTCCAGCATCTCGGGCAATACAGTGATGATGTCTATTCTCATGTTTGTTTTACATCTTGGTCTCCACCCCTTGGTCTTGCAGCCAGGTGAGGTAGCTCATCACTACGTTCATCCCCAACTCCTGAGCGTGAGACATCAATGAACCGGCCGCTTTCATCTGGTTTTTCCATGCCTGGGTCTTGGCAAGTTCCATACCAAACTTCATATCCTCTTCTGTCAGGATGCCATAGCTCTCGTTGAGAAGCATTGTGCAGAGGTTTTCGGACAGATACCCCTTGACTTTTCCCATCATTGTTTTTTGCTCGCCCGTTAAGGATTCGCCAAGACCATCGAACATAGAGGTGAGCAACTCTCCTTGTCCTGACTCATTGTAGAATTGCAGGAAAAGATTCTTATAACTTTTTGGGCAGCTGATGGCTTCTATAGGTGTTGGCTCTTCGCCAGCCATCACTTTTTGGGCTATCTCCATGCCCATTTGTTCGAATTTGCTTCCAGTGCCGTTGATTTTGCCCCAATGCTCTTGGAAGGCTTTCCCCTTGTCTGTAGATAATTTGGCTGTCAGCTCTTTGATTTCTTCTATTTTGAGATGCTCTTCCATGAAGGGGAGCAAGGCATCAACCAAGTCGTCCGTGAATGAGTCTTTCAAGTATTTGTCTACCAATTCTTTCGACTTCGCTTCATTATAGTCTTTCATAATGCTTGCATTCATCAGTTCGAGAGCACCCCCCATTGCTTCAGGACTCATGTTCGTGAATGATGGATTGGTTTCTATGTATGCCTTGAAGGCTTCCTTCATCGTGGTTTGTGCACTGGCTGCCATACTGACGGTGAGCAGCAGCAAAACGAATAGTGATTTGAAAGTTTTCATTGTCTATGGTTTTTTAATGATAAATATTGATGTGTCGTTGTGGTGTTGCAGAAATGGGATTCTTCCCCTCTCAATGCCCATCATACCCGCAAATTCGGGAGTGAGCGAAAAATACTCTGCAAAAATAGTAAAAATATGCGGATGACATATAAATGAGGAAGAAAATTAAAGATGAAAGATGAAAAATAGTGAAAGAAAAGTGCCCCCTATGTGCACACTGAGGTGGAAAGTAAACATATGTCCCTTTAACTCCCCTTTAACTCCCCTTTAACTTCTCTTTAACTCCCCTTTAACTTCTAAAAGTCAATTTTCAATCGTCAATCTCCTCTTGTCGTGCATCTCTGCAGCTGCTGTGAACATTGCGTCGCCGCTGGAGTTGAGCGCTGTCTCCACCGAGTCTTGCACCACGCCGATGATGAATCCCACGGCGACGGCCTGCATCGCCACGTCGTTGGAGATGCCGAACAGCGAGCACGCCATAGGGATGAGGAGCAGCGAACCGCCTGCCACGCCGGAGGCGCCGCAGGCTCCCAGGGTGGCGAGAAGGCTGAGGACGATGGCGGTGGGGAAACTCACCTCGATGCCCATCGTGTGGCACACGGCGAGTGTCATCACGGTGATGGTGATGGCCGCCCCATCCATGTTGATGGTGGAGCCGAGGGGGATGCTGACGGAGTAGAACTCTTCGTTAAGCCCCATGTCCTTGCACAGTTGCATATTGATGGGGATGTTGGCCGCCGAGGAACGGGTGAAAAAGGCGTTCAGGCCACTCGTCTTCAGGCAGCGCCACACAAGGGGGTAGGGGTTGCGACGTATGAAGAAATAGATGACCAAGGGATTGACCACCAGCGATACGAGCAGCATGCAGCCCACGAGTTGCACCACCAGACGCCCGTAGGTGGTGAAGATGCCCAAACCGCTCTCCGACACCGAGGAGAACACCAGGCCGAGGATGCCGAAGGGGGCGAACTGTATCACCCACCTGACGGCTTGCGAGACCACTTCGGCAAAGTCGGACACCATTTGGATGGTATGCTGACTTGCACATTTCTTCAATCCGAGACCGATGATTATCGCCCAGAAAAGGATGCCGATGTAGTTGGCTGTAGAGATGGAGTGCAGCGGGTTGCTCACGATGTTCAGCGCCATGTTCTCGAAGATGTCCATCAGACCGCCGGGGGCGGGATTCTCCGCCACACCTTGTAGACGGATGCTGATGGGGAACAGCAATGACACCGTCACCGCCACGATGGCGGCGATGGCGGTGGTGAGCAGGTAGAGCGTGATGACGGTGCGGAAACGTGGCCCCAGGTTCTTATGGGCTTTCGACAGCGCACTCGCCACCAACACCGCCACGAGGACAGGAGCGATGGCTTTCAGTGCTCCCACGAACACTGTGCCGAGGATGGAGATTCCCTGGGCTTCAGGGCATAGCAGCCCGAGGACAGAACCTATTACCAGTCCTATGAGGATGCGGAGCACCAGACTCATGCTGCTCCAGCTGCGGAAAAGGGATATGATGGCTTCTTTCATTCAAATGATATGGTTGACGATTAATGGGAATTTGTGAGACATTGCTTTTGGTGGCCAGGTGAAAGCTTCTTTTCGCTTCAGTCTTGCAACAGATAGCATTTTTATGTCTCGTACATTGGTGTTCGTGACAGGCAAAACCTTTCTGTCGCAAAATATTATTAGGTAAAAATTTGTAGGTTCATTTTTTTTTCGTAATTTTGCACCGCTTTTTCTGAATAGCGCTTGTGGCGGAATTGGCAGACGCGCTAGACTTAGGATCTAGTGTCTTACGACGTGCAGGTTCGATTCCTGTCAAGCGCACCCTTGATTCTCCCAATCGGTTGATAGTCAATCGGTTGGGATTTTACTTGGTGAAGTTGCTCCATTCTGGGTCATCACACGGCAATAGCACCGTCTTTCCACGGAACACATCAGGGCCATATTCCAAATGCGCATTCACCTCGGTTTCTATATCGTGAAACTGGGTGTAGAACTCATCGTTCTTCTTCTTCTTTGCATCAGAAAGATTTTGATTGGCCATAGTTGATGATTTGGATGCAAAGATATAAAATTTTTTATTCTTTATGTTGAATTTGGATTCATTTTCGTTTATTTTCATTCATATGCATTAAGTGTGGCCGCAATAGACTTGATGTGTTCTTTGGCTTCTTTGAGGTCGATGGAGAGGTTTACACCATTATTTTAATCTGAAGATTTATGGGATTTTCTTGGACGTTTGGATTATTTGCATTATCTTTGCCTTCAAAAGAAGCATCGGGGGTGACAGCCCTGCCCCCTTTATTGTCATCAGGGGTTGCTCGGGTGGTGGCAGATACTTCTTTTTCCTTTTTATTGTTTTATCCGATTTATACTCTCATCCATTTACAGCTCACCCCGTGAGCTCACCTAGGGGTCGAC
>JAFWSS010000206.1 GCA_017524385.1 Prevotella sp. | reverse complement strand
GCACATATCCGGTGAGGCGTTTGCTGAACACACGCATGTATCGGCCTTTGCCTTTCACTGGATGGCAGGTGCAACTATGGCGTCCGATAGTCTCGCAGGTACGGCGCGCCACATAGAGATAGTGCTCGCTATACCTTTCCCCGACGCGGGCGATGTTGATGACATCGCCGGGACTGAGCGAGAGCGCTTTGGTCACATAGGCGGTGAGGTCGATGCGCCCGTCGGGGTGGAATGTGATGTCACCACAGCGGGTGACAGGGATGATCTTCGTGGGCATGGGGTAGGGAGGTGAGGGTAGGGAGATTAGGGGTGAGAGATATGAGGGGGTGAGAGGGGAACGCGCAAAACGCGTTCTTACGGAGAAACCCTCAATCCTCAATCCTCAATTTTCAATTTTCAATTTTCAATCTTCAATCATTTCATCAGTCGTTTATAGAACTCTTCATATTTTTTAGCGACAGCGATATACTCATGATGCCGACGAACATAAGTGATGCTGTCGCGACGCAGTGTCAATATTTCTTCGGGATGTGTGACAAGATGCTCCAAGGCGGTTACCACGCTGTCGCGGTCTGGACCGACATTGACAATGGGTCGTAACTCCCGTTCCCCCAATATCTCGTAATTCTCCGGTTCACCTCCACCTATGCAGATGATGCCCTTGGACATCGCAAGCAATGGGTTCATGGACGGCGTGTAACTGTAGAGTTGGTCGAGTATCGCATCAGAGCCATCCATCATCTTTTGGTATTGCTCGAACGGCACAGAACGTGCGACACGCAATTCCATCTTGTCAGGATGACGATGGAGGACTTCCTCTGCGGCGGAAAGCATCAGGTCTGTTCCCTTGTAGGTGTTACGCGACTCGTTGATACCAATGAAGACCCTCAATTTCTCACAGGTGTCCAACACGATTTCCTGGGGAACCTCTATGGGAAAGGGGATGAAAACCGTTTTTTGTGGGAAAACAGGATGATAACATGTCCAATACTCATAGAGGCCGGTGACGATACCATCGCAGTCCTGGGCGATGAACCGGTTGAGGCGGCCTTTTTCCGTATCCAACCAGTCGGCACGTTCGCTCAATGCTTCTGGGTTGGTGCGAAGGTGCTGGCCGATGTTGAAGTCACTATAACGTAATGGCTTTTCCTCGACGCAGGTATGCACCCAATACCAATCCATACCAAAACCGCCAAGCACCACACATCGGTTGTGACGACGTAGATGATGATAGATGGAAAACAAACGTTCGGCTTTCAACTCCGCAAAGATAGGATTGATGAGTTGCACGATGTCATAGCCACGAAGATGGGGGAGGATGCGGTGGAGGCGTGCCATCAAGGTGATGCCGCCCCACTTCCCTGGTTTGCGTGACAGGTCGATGTCGCGAGGATAGTCTTTCCAAAAGTCGCCATTGGAGGCTACCGTGACTTCGTGACCCAAGACACGAAGTCCACGTGCCAGTGTGGCATGCACATTGCTGTATTCACCTAATAAGAGAATTCGCATGGTAGATGTTCATTGACGGATTATCTCAATAGCATGCATAGGAGACGACGACCCTGGCGGGTGCTGCTGATGCGGCGGAACCATTTGTATTTTTGAGTGTAATCCTTGTCGGAAAGGGGGAAAAGACCTTTTTGGGTCAACTCTTCAACACTTTGTTCCAGCAAATGGCCATTATGTGTCAACTTGATTACCAAGTAGAGATAGTCCATGGTCAGTTGGTCGATGCGTCGCTGCAACGCTTCGCGTTCCGCCGTGGGGAGCGTGTCTGCACGTTCCGATAAGCGATACAGCACACCACGGGTGTCGGCAAGCCTTTGAAGCACCCATTTCTTGTTGTCCTCGTGTGTGATGGAGTCGCCACGGTCGCGATAATAATAGGCCTTGGCCTTAGTGGAATAAAGTTTCTCGGCACGAAGAAACAACTGGGGGGTGAACTCCTCGTCCTCATGGAGTATGCCGGATGTAAAACGCAGGTTTACCAGTGTGAGTTTGCGGAAAATGTAGCCGCATGCTGACGCACGGAGGTTGTTGCGGCGCATATACTCTGCACCTCCCATTGGGCCTTCCACATCGGTGGGCACAGAGTGTTCCTCCTTGTTGGAAAGATGAAATGTCACTATGTCGGGGTCTTTCTGACGAACAATGTCAAGACAGTGCTCATAGACTGTGGTGTTCAACTTGTCATCACCATCGACAAACTGGATGTATTTGCCCCTGCATGCCTCGATGCCCAAGTTGCGGGCGGCACTCAGGCCACGGTTGTTTTGGCGGATGTAAAGGATATCGTCCAACTTTTCGGAAATCGACTCCAAAGGACTCTCTTCAGAACCGTCGTCAATGAGCAAAATCTCACGTTCCTCCTTCGTGAGTGACAACGTGAGGATGCTTTCCAAGCACTCGTTGAGCAGGGATGGAGGCAAATTGTAAGAAGTGACAATGAAGCTGATCAAAGGCGGCTTCTCGATGGATGGATGAGACGGTGTAGTTTGCATAGGTTCTTGATTCCTAATAGTTTCAGCATTTGTAATTTCGCCTGTGTCTTCACTCCCATGCCCAAACTCCGAATGGCGGAAGAGGTGATGGGAGGGGTGGGGAGGATGGGGGCGTCGCGGGTGGCGACGTAGGCATCCAATTGGACGTTGAGGACATGGGCGTAGTATTCGGTGAGGTGGTCGGTGAGGCCCATGCGATGAAGTTGCTTGACATGGGCATCCAATAGGTCGCGCAAGCCATCAGCTCCAGGATTGTTGGTGATGCCATTCGGATTGCTTGTGTAATAGTACATTCCCTCCTCTGTAGTGCAAGTCTTGCGGGCTTGTTCGAGCAAAAGGGGGAGGGTGTGTACATCCTCGAACTTGCGCCCTTCAACAAAACGGACATGGGCGAATAAACGGCTGACAAACACTTTGTTGCATGCGTAGGAGTGGCTGTAGGCCTTGCCACGAAGCCAGTAGTCGCGCATATCCTCATAGGTGTTCACACCAAACTTGAGGATGGTGGCATCCTTGCCGCCATGGTGCCAATAGACAGGATACTCCAGAATGTCATAGTCGGGATGGGCTTCCAAACGTGACATGAGAATAGGAAGGGTGTTCTCGCCAATGAAGTCATCGCTGTCGATGAATGTGATGTAATCGCCTTGGGCAACATCGATGCCAGCGTTGCGGGCAGAAGACAAACCACCGTTGGACTTGTGGATGACTCTGACATGGGTATGACGAGAGGCATATTCATCGCAAATAGCACCTGAACTGTCAGGAGAACCATCGTCCACCAAAATCAGCTCATAGTCAGAGTAAGACTGACCCAACACGCTGTCTATACAGCGGGAGAGTGTGTCTTCAACATGATATACCGGTACTACGATGCTCAGTTTCATAATGCAAAGGTAGTCCCTTTTAACGTATTTGCATAATAAAACCTATTTTTTAACGTTAGATAATAGAACACACATGAAAAAGACGAAGAAGACCGACAGTTATTCGCATATCCTCAAATATACGGGCCTGTTTGGTGGCGTGCAAGGAGTGAACATTCTGGTGGGCATAGTGCGCAACAAGCTTGTCGCAACGATTCTGGGACCCGCTGGCATGGGATTGATATCCCTATTCAATTCAACCATCAACTTGCTCGCTAATTCCACCAACCTCGGTATCTCCATGAGTGCCGTGAAAAACATTTCCGAAGCCTATGACAACGGGGATAAGACGAAGTTGGAACGCATCGTGAGGATGGTGCGGTCTTGGTGTGTCATCACAGGTCTCGCCGGCATGGTGCTCTGCATCGTACTCAGCCACTTGCTCAGCAAATGGACCTTTGGATGGGGTGACCATACACTGCATTTCATACTCCTTTCACCCATCGTGGCAATGATGGCTGTCACGGGGGGAGAGATGGCCATCCTCAAAGGAATGCGTCAACTGAAAAACCTTGCTTCCATCTCGTTTTGCAACGTGCTTGTGGCTTTGGTCGTTTCTGTGCCGCTCTACTATTACTTTGGCGAGAAAGCCATCGTTCCCTCACTCGTTCTCATGGCTTTCGCACAGATGGCACTCACCATAGGCTATTCCTATCGTCTTTTTCCATTCTCATACGCTAAAGACAAAAACAGCTTGAATGAAGGCATGAGCATGGTGCGGTTGGGCATAGCATTCGTCATGGCTGGAATACTTGGAAGCGGGGCTGAGTTTGTCATACGCTCCTTCCTGAGTTACTACACTTCATCTCTTGATACGGTGGGACTGTACAGTGCGGGATATATGATGACAATGGTTTATGCTGGAATGGTGTTTTCTGCCATGGAGACCGATTTCTTCCCAAGACTTTCTGCTTGCCACAACCTTTCCACTACCACAAGCACCGTGGTCAACAGACAGATAGAAGTGTCTTTCCTGTTGGTTTCGCCCATGCTCGTGTTCTTCACCATCATGCTGCCCATCCTCATTCCACTGTTGTATTCCGGCAAGTTCACTCCGGCAATCGGCATGATGCAGGTGACAGTGTTCGCCATGTATTTCAGGGCCATAAAACTCCCCATCTCCTACCTGCCATTGGCAAAGGGAGACTCTAAATCGTATCTCTTGTTGGAAGCCATCTACGACATTTTGATCGTCATAGGAGTGGTCGTGGCTTTCGTCAAATGGGACTTGTTGGGGTGTGGCATTGCTATCACCGTCGTCGGAATCATCGACTTCATTGTCATCTTGCTTTATACCAGGTACAAATATGGTTATCGCATGTCGTGCAGCGTCAGGACATACGCCATGATGCAACTGCCTTTCGGCATTCTCGCATATCTGGTCACATTCATCCAAAACCCATGGTGGTACTGGGGGCTTGGAATGCTCTTGGGGTGCGGAAGCCTGGTCACTTCAATATTGATCTTGCGACAGAAGACCTCTTTGTGGCAGTCGCTCGTTGCAAAAGTCAAAAAGAGATTCTCACATGAGCAAGGTTAGCGTCCTCGTGGCGGCATACAACAGCCAAGAATACCTACAACAATGCCTTGACTCCCTTCGCAAACAGACGTTGGAGGACATCCAGGTGATTTGCGTGGACGATGCCTCGACGGATGCCACGCCGGGAATGCTAGACCATGCTGCCAAAAGCGACAACCGCTTCGTGGTGAAACACCTGAAACAGAACGTGGGGCAGGCAAAGGCGCGAAACATCGCGTTGCAAATGGCTGACGGGGATTATGTCTGCATGCTTGACAGTGACGACTGGTTTGGTGCCGATGCTTTGGAAAGGGCGGCAACGGTGCTTGACGAAAACCCGGAAACCGACTGCGTGTTGTTTCAAGTGGAACAGGTGTTTCCCGATGGGACGGTGCGTCATTATCCCATGCCACCATTCACCGTTCTGTCGGGGATGGAGGCCTTCGAGAGCAGCCTGACATGGGGAATCCATGGGCTTTACATGGTAAGGACCGACATTCACAAACGTTTTCCTTTCGATGATAGTTCACACGCATACAGCGATGACAATACAACAAGGATACATTACCTTAACTCAAGGGAGGTGAGACAATGTGAAGGGGTGTATCATTACAGGCAACACGCAACATCTGTCACCCACCAAGTCAGCGTGCGACGTTTCGACTACTTGCGAGCCAACGAGAGTATGCGAAAGCAGATGATGGAAGCAGGAGTGGAAAAGAGGCTGCTCGATGTCTATGAACGCGAAAGATGGATCAACCTCATCGCCACTTATATGTTTTATTTCCGAAACAAAAAGGCGCTCTCTCTTCAAGACCGTCACTATGGCTTGGAAGAGATGAAAAGGGTGTGGGGGACAATCGAAACAAGTAGATTGCCTCTCGCACTGCGTCTGAAACCTGGCTATATGACACTTAGGCCATTCTGGATGCTCTTCCGCATCCAAGAGGAGACGTATTTCGCTCTTAGAATGCTGATCAAGGGAGAATAAACTCATTGTGTCTACTTGGAGTGGACACGAAATGATGTGCAGAATTGAGAGTTGAAATACTCGCCCTACGAGGGGGTGACAATAATCTGCATTGTTCACTCCTTCAAGGGAGGAGAGAGGCGTACCACTCTTTTGTTTACTGCCCACTTTAAAAGTGGACTCAGAGATTGGTTTCCACTAAAAATTCAAGCTAATGTGTTAGAAGTAGCAGGTGAGAAAATAGCCTATGCGTGCTTTCTCGTCACCTAGGTTGCGTGTGCCATCGATGGAATCGTAGAATGGCTTGTTGACATAGTGCTTGTAATAGACGCCAAAGTCTGCCACGCGGCACTTCCATCCTATCATGGGCACAACGGCGAAACTGCGGGAGTGCAAGGCGGTGTCGTCGGGGTAGATATGTTTGAGCACGCCGCCCTCATGAGCCTTGAAACCAAACTCCGCACCACAGGCAATGTAGAATTTCGTCTGCTTGCTGGTAGGAAAGAGGTGCAACCGAGCCGTGACCGGGATGACCACTTGCCCACCTGCTGACACTATGCCTAGTCCGTTGTCTTCACCGTCAGGCCTAGGGTCGCCAGTGAGATATTCTATGAATTCCACTCCGGCGGTTAAACTCATTATGTCTTGGTAGCGACCGATGTTCATGATCAGGCCAAGTCCAGCACCAGCGGATTTTTTATAGAAATCACCCGTATGGTGGAGTCCGAGGGTCACAAACGGTTCCTTGTAAGTGGTGCTTTTCTTCTGTGGCTGAGAAGATCTCAGATTGGAGCTGGTGCTTTGCCATTGTGCTGCAACTTGAAGCGGCACGACGATCATGATGAATATGAAAAACTTTTTCATAAGGTTGTATGGTTGTTTTATTTTTGGCATTTCACTTTAAGAACGAACCGAAACCGGACCGTTGCAAGACTTGAGTCATGCGTGTATGCTCATCTTTCCACCATATATAAAAATGGCGATAGCCAAACCCTTTTTCAGAGTAGTATCAATTATGGCGTGTCCTTTTGGTTCAACTTTGCAAAGATAATGAATAATAGGTGAAATACAAAATAACAATTCGTTTTTTCATCCAACAATAATCTATAATGATTATCCGCTTGTATCCGAAGGGCGGCCTGAAAGGCCAGCAAGCACATAGCCCAAGGCAACGCCTTGGGTGTCAAGATGTTCATAGTCGCCCTGTAGGGGCATAAGCATTTGTAGATGAAAGGCTTATGCCCCT
>JAFWSS010000205.1 GCA_017524385.1 Prevotella sp. | reverse complement strand
GATTCAGCGACGAAACATCTTGCGAGCAATATTTGCGCGACCTCCGTGAAAAGGAGGGTTTGGTTTGCTCCAAATGTGGCTGCAAGGAACATTACTGGGACAGCCACAACAAGCGTTGGCGTTGCAAGAAATGCGGTTATGAGACCACGCTGACATCGGGCACGGTGATGCACGGGAGCAAACTCCCCCTGATGTATTGGTTCACGGCCATTCACCTTCTGACCTCTACCCGCAAAACATTCTCGGCCTCCGAGATGCAGCGTCAGCTGGGGCACAAACGTTACCAACCCATATGGGAAATGATGCACAAGCTCCGCAGTGTTATGGGTTTGCGTGATGGGAAGTACAAGCTGTGTGACAGCATAGAACTTGACGAGGGCTACTTCTCCAGCGACAACGGCTTGGAGGCGGACGAGGCGGTCAAGCGCGGCGTAGGAAGCCAAAAGAAGACGAAAGTGCTTGTGATGGCCGAGAGCGAGGAATGTGTTCCCGAGAAGAAAGGCCAGAAGAGCAGGAAAGTGGGCCACATCAAGATGCAGGTCATCGAGGATCTCCGTGCCTCAACGATAAACGCCAAGGTGGAAGACGGGGTGGACAATGGCGCATCCGTCATAGCCGACAACGCCGGGGGACACAAGAAACTTGCGAACGTGGTCAAGGAAACGGACATTCGGACTGTACCGGGTAAGGAAGCGCCGAAAGTCCTGCCTTGGGTGCATGTGGCCATAGCCAACGCAAAGAAACTCATTGATGACATGTACCATGGTGTGAAGGGCAAGTTCCTACAACAATATCTCAATGAGTTCTGCTACAAGTTCAATAGAAAATACTTTGGAGACCGCTTGTTTGAAAGGCTTATGATTTGCTCCGTTAGCTACAAACCCACATTTGAGCATCAGCTCTATGGCTCAAAGCCAAAGGCGGATTATACGGATAGATGCGGATAATTATATTTTAAAATACTTCCGATTGATGCAACCGCAGGTAGATTTTTTAGTCCCTACGACTTCGGGAGACATTCTCGACATGGTTGGCAAGTAAAAACGCAACTTTTTTTTCTTGATTCGGATATTTGTCGTAATTTTGCAACGCAAACTGAATCCCTTAACCATAACAACCCGGCAATAACAATAGACTTATGAAGCCATACAAATTTGAACCTTATCTGAAGACCACCATCTGGGGCGGTTATCAAATCGCACCTTTCAAAGGTATCTTTAACGCACAACCCAATGTGGGCGAGAGTTGGGAAATCAGCGGTGTGCCAGGGCATGAAAGCGTGGCAATCAACCGCGGCCTGGTCAATGACGTAGACGAGGGCTTGACGCTCGTGGAACTGATTGACAAATACAAGGAACTGCTTGTAGGCAAGAAGATATATAAGAAATTCGGCAATCACTTCCCACTGCTCGTGAAGTTTATCGACTCCCGCCAAGACCTGTCGGTGCAGGTGCATCCCGACGACAAATTGGCGATGGAGCGTCACGGTTGTGCAGGAAAGACAGAGATGTGGTATATCATCAAAAGCGATGTGGGGTCGAAGATTTATTCTGGTCTGAAAGAAAGCATCACACCCGAGGATTACGAACGGTTGGCAACGGCGGAGCCGCAAAACGGCCGCTCACCCATGCAAGACGTGATAGCAACCCACGAGGCGCATGAAGGCGACCTCTACTTCCTCCCGGCAGGCAGGCTGCACGCCATCGGCGCCGGCAACTTCCTGGCGGAGATCCAACAGACCAGCGACATCACCTATCGTGTGTATGACTTCGGGCGCAAGGATGTGCATGGCAACCCCCGGGAACTGCATATCGAGCAGGCGAAGGCAGCCATCGACTATCAGGTGTGGCCGGCTTATCGCACCTCTTACGACAGTACCAAGCCCACGTCGCAACTCATCAACTGTCCCTACTTCGTGGTGCATCGTGTGGTGGTCCAGGTGGCGCAACAGGTGGATTTCCACTGCGATTCGTTTGTCATTGTGGTATGCCTTTGGGGAAAAGCCAATATCAATGGCATTGAAATCCGTCAAGGTGAGACCATTTTGGTGCCTGCCTGTGAAAACGTCCTGTATATCTTTGGCAATGCCACATTCCTCACTGCCACGATGTAGTGAATGGCTGGGGCCTACTTGTCGGGGATGACAGGGTTGACGGGAATGACGTAGAACTTGCGTCCCGGCTTGAAGTCGAGCATCCATTGGTCGAGAATGACATGGTCGTCGAGGGCCTTGATACGGAGCGTGTGACTGCCCTTACTCACCTTGACCGGTGTGGCTTTCAACGCCTGGCCACGCAACACGTTCTGCTTCCAACCCTCGGAACGGAATTTCTCCTTCAGCGAGATGACGACAGGCTCTTGGTCGTCGAGCGTCACCTGGTAACGCAGGTCGCCACGGTCGTTGGGCTGTGTGGGTATCATCGCCGTGTAGAGCACGGCATCGCCCTCCAGCTCCCTCTCAAACTCATAGACCACCTCGCCCCCCTTGGGAATGGCGACGGCGTACATGGAATGCCCCAACATCTGAATGACCTGCACGCCCTCTGAAGCAGAATGATAGCGACAAGCATTGCGTGCGACGGCATTTTCGGGAAACACCGGATGGGAAAGGTAAAAGCCGTAACCCGGCTGGTAGTCGGCAGGAGGCAGGTATGGCACGATGGGCGGGTTGAACACGTTCAGGTCGCGCGGCATCATGTTCATCAGCCCCTTCCACTTCCCGCAGGCAAGGCTGTCATTATAGTATGTCGTGAGTTGTTGGATTTCACGATAAGCCTGGATGGCACGTGCCGAAGCCAGCATCATGCCGCCGTCGCGTCCCTCCGCCGACTTGCCGGTCTGCCCCATGTACATGGAACGGGCGGTCTGGGCCTCAAGCATTTTCACCGCCATGGCCCGTGCGGCATGGACGGGATACTTGACAGCGGCGAAGAAGGCATCCTTCAATTCCGGCCGGATGAGGGTCTCGGCTTCATCCACCACCACACACAAATGCTGATAATCGGAGAGGTAACGCCTTAGTTCGCTGTCAAATTCCTTTGATGAGAATTCCGTATCGGTGACCTGTGAGCGACCGTTCGGATAGGTCTTCCGGTCGGCCAGTTCCACCTGTGTCCACCCCATGAACTCCGGCTTGCGTATGCTGCAAAGACGATAGAACCCTTGCATGGCAGGGAAGAGGCGTTTGCCGACCTCTTCGCCAAACTGTGTGCAGAGCCATCGCTCCAGATGCCGGTTCAGCGTGGAAGGACCTACAATGTCAATATCCCAAGCCATGTCCAAGAACAGCTCCAGGTCGTAGGCCGCCACCTTCACGTCGTGCACGTTGACAATCCACACCTTGCGGCAGTTGTGGTCGTAGGCGGCCTTCATCTCATTATACACCAGTCCGGGCTGGGTGGTGGTGAGCCACAGGTAGTCGTGCGGGCGCCCCCAGTAGCTGAGATGGTAGTAGACGCCTCCCCCACCCCTGCGCTGCTGCTGTTCGGCATCCGACAGGCGGGTCATGTATCCGTAGTTGTCATCACACCACATCAGCGTCACGTCGTCGGGCACGCGCAGTCCGCTTTCCATGATTTCCAGCACCTCCTTGTAGGGGATGAACACCTGTGGCACCCGCTCCACTCGCTTGTCGTAGTATTGACGGATGAGTTCACGCTGGTCGTCGATGACCTGTTGCAGGCCAGCCAACTTCTCTTCCTTGGTGCTCACGCCCTCCATCGAACCATCGTGAATGCCACGCATGCCAATGGTGAACAATTCCTCGCTGCCCTTCACTTGTTGCAGCCGCTCTATCCAATATTGCTGCACCTGCTCCCGGTTGGTGATATAGTTGTATGCCCCACGCTTTTTCGTGTCCCACTCTGCCACATTGTTCCTCAACAACGGTTCGCAATGGCTGGTGCCGATGAGGATGCCGCACGAGTCGGCCATCTCCTTGTTGCCCTTGACGGTGAAGAAGCCGGGGGTTCCCGGGTGCATCGCCGGCCAGATGGTGTTGGCACGCAGTCGCAGCAGCAGTTGGAAGATGGCCTTGTAGGTCTTGGGCCCCATGGCACCAAACTGTTCGCTTGGCTCGAAATGCTTCCACGCCCAGTTGCGGAGGCTCCAGTCCTCGTCGTTGATGAAGATGCCACGGTAGGCCACGCTGGGTGTGTGTTCCATGGTGAAGTCACTATCGACGACCAGGCGGGTCTTTCGCTCAGGCACCACGTCACCCCACCACACCCATGGCGAGACGCCCGCCATGCGGCTCAGTTCCAATATGCCGTATGCCGTGCCGCGTCCGTTGTGCCCTTCCACCACGATTTGTCCTTGTTTGTTGACACTCAGGCGGAATCCGTCGTCATTTCCCTTACCTTGCACGATGCGGATGGCAGCCTTCCGACTGGCCACGGCCCTCTTGCCGGTGACCTGCTGCATATCATCGCAAAACATCTGCAGAGCCATCTTCACCACTGGGTCGGCATGTCCCACAACCTGATAGGTCACGGCTTGTTGACCATCATACCATACGACGTCTGCAGCCCGAAGCGTTACGGGTGACAGCAGTGTCAACAATAAGAGCAAAAAAGCAATTTGTTTCATATAGATTAGTATTGTTTGCCATCAAGTCATTCTGCATATGGGAAGCAAGTTTTTCGTTTCCACACTCGCGACTCCCTTTTTGCATGCAAAGATACGAAACAAACTGATAAATGATGGCTTTTCCCCAAAAGAAATTTCCTCAAAAGAAAACAGAAATGCCGCCAAACTACCCAAACTTCGTAAATGGCGTTGACGGTTCACACATCACATTGAATAAATGTCAGCCAATGTCTACTTTTACCATACCTTTTCTTTTGTGGTTAAAGGGAAAATGCTTATCTTTGCCATCGATACGAACCAGACCATCAACAAAAGGACTTACGATAAACTGGTGGACGCCACTTTCCATAGCCTTATGACATGCAACAAAAAACTATAACACCTTGGTTTATGAGACAGATATCATTATTGCTCGTTATCCTTTTCTACTTGCCACTTTCCACTTTTGCACAGGGCGAGCGTGAAATCATACCTGTGAATTGGAAAGAAGTGAAAGAAGTGGCGGAAAAAGACCCGCAACGAATAAAGAGCCTGGTAGCGAGGTTGTCGGCCAATGAAATAGACACCACCATGACATGGAATGAGCGGATACTGGCATATTATGGTCAATCTTACCTCACTCCAAACACCGAAATGGGGGAAGGCAGGGAACTTGACAAGTTGTTGAAAGAAAGAAAATATGAGGAATGCCTTTCAGGAGCAAAGGAATTGCTCAAGAAGAACCCCGTGAGCCTTAAAGCGCTACGCAATGCCGTATTTTCAATAACATTGATGTTGAGAGACTCCACCAATCACCATGATGTGTCACGCGAAGAAGGGCAAGTGTATTTCAACCGTATGAGCAGGATATTCAACACCATAGCCATCACCGGCGACGGGACCCAGGAAAAGCCTTTTTATGTAACGGCTGTCTCTGATGAATACTTCTTCATGAACCTCTATCTTGATATCCAGGAGACGGGCAACCAATACTTGTCGGGCACCTTCGATGTCTTCGATTTGAAAGAGACGAGCAAGTATTATTCACGACCGAAGATATACTTCGAAATCACCCGAGTCCTGGAGATAGAGGCGGGCTTGTTCCAATAGGATGAATAAATGAAGTTCCGTTGAGGCAAGGACAACCTTCGGGAAGCCTTCTTCACATCACATTTTTCTTTACTTTCCAAGCTTAAGTGACCTAAATACATATAACAATGGACGGATATGTGACAGTGATCGGGGGTATGAACATTGACATCGCAGCAACACTGACCGCGCCCTTTGTTCCTGCCGACTCCGTACCGGGCCGGGTGATGCTGGGGTGTGGAGGCGTGGCTCGCAACATCGCCCACAACCTGAGGCTGATGGGCCATGAGGTGAGACTGGTCAGCATTTTCGGCGAGGTGTCTTTCGGCGACATGTGCTGGCGTAAATGCCAGGCCATCGGACTGGACCTGACGCTGAGCGAGCGCCGCAAGGAGATGCGAACCGGGTTGTACCTATGCATCAACGACCAGGCGGGAGACATGGTTGCCGCTGTTGCCGACACCGCCATCATCGACTGCGTCACACCAGAGTTTCTGAATTCACGCATCGATGCCATCAATAACTCATCACTCGTCATTGCCGACACCAACATCTCCACCGATGCATTGAAATTCCTCATCGACCGCTGCACGGTGCCACTCATGGTGGATGGTGTGAGCACCGCCAAGGCCTCACGTGCCACAAAGGCACTGCTTCAGAGCCAAACGCACCATCTGCACGCCTTGAAACTCAACAGGCAGGAAGCACTAGCAGTAACCGATTGCGATACGGTCAAGTCGGCCGCCGACTGTCTTACCGGCATGGGAGTCAGCCAAGTCTATGTCACCATGGGCAGCGAAGGGGTGTATTGCAGCGACGGCGTCCACCATGAGCATTACAAAGCCATGCCCGCCACGGTGGTCAACACCACAGGTGCGGGCGATGCCTTTATAGCAGGCGTGGCACACGCACTACTGCGCGGAACAGCATTCCCCCACTGTGCCATTACGGGGGTGAGAGCCGCCCATGCCACCTTGCTCTCCCCGCTGACCGTCAATCCCGATGTTGGCAGATATTGCCTCAACGTGGAGAATTGAGAAGAAGGGGGAACCAACAAGAAACAACTGTCAAAAAAAAGAAATACAGCATAGGAATATGAACAAATATCTTTCCATCTCACCAGAAGTGCAGAAGGCGCTCGACGAGGGGCGCCCTGTCGTAGCCCTTGAATCCACCATCATCTCACACGGCATGCCTTATCCGCAGAACGTGGAAACGGCACTTCAAGTGGAGCAGACCATCCGCCAGGGCGGTGCCGTGCCTGCCACCATCGCCATCATCGGAGGCAAGTTGAAAGCAGGTTGCACACCCGATGAGATCGAGTATCTGGGGCACAAGGGCCAAGCGGTGACCAAGGCGTCACGCCGCGACCTGCCCGTGCTCATCGCCCGTGGCGAGGACGGCGCCACCACCGTAACCACGACAATGATCATCGCAGCAATGGCCGGCATTCACGTTTTTGCCACCGGTGGCATCGGCGGCGTACACCGAGGTGCCGAGAAAACGATGGACATCAGTGCCGACCTAGAGGAACTTGCCATGACCCCCGTGATGGTCATCTGCGCCGGAGCAAAGTCCATACTGGACCTGGGGTTGACGCTGGAATACCTTGAGACCAAAGGCGTTCCCGTCATCGGCTACGGCACCGAAGAGTTGCCCGCTTTCTACACACGCCACAGCGGGTTCAAGGTGGACTACCGCATCGACACTCCCGAGGACCTTGCCGCTGTCTTCCGCACCAAACTTGAATTGGGCATGCGGGGCGGCATGCTCGTCACCAACCCCATACCAGAGGAATACTCCATGCCTGCCGACGTCATCAACCGCGCCATCGACGAAGCCATCGACGAAGCCAACCGCTTGGGCATCCGCGGCAAGGAGACAACACCGTTCCTATTGGCCAAAGTCAAGGAACTCACCGGCGGCGACAGCCTGGAGAGCAACATCCAACTGGTGCTCAACAACGCCCGCCTGGCCGCCCGCACCGCTGCCGCCTTGAAGGCGTAAAGGGAACAAGGCATCATACCTGAGAACAAAGCATCAATAAAAAGACACGATAAAAATGAGAAAACGACTTTTCTTAATGGCGGCAACAGCCATGATGGTTGCAATATCGATACAGGCCCAGACCAAACGTTCTGACGAGTTCAAGTCAAAGTATGAATTGAAAGAGGTGGTGGTGATGAGCCGGCACAACATCCGTTCGCCGCTGTCGTCAGGCGGTGCCTATATCAGGACCACGCCCTATCAGTGGTTCCCATGGTCATCCCCGGGCAGCCAGTTGTCGCTTCGAGGCGGTGTGTTGGAAACGGAGATGGGACAGTTTTTCCGCAAATGGTTGGTTGGCGAAGGGCTGCTCCCCGACAACCATCGTCCGGAAGGCGACGAAGTGTTGTTCTACGCCAATTCACGTCAGCGCACGTTTGCCACAGCGAAATATTTCTCTGCCGGATTCCTGCCATTCGCCAATGTTGAAATCACGCACAAGTACAACGAGGACAAGATGGACCCCGTCTTCACACCGAAGTTCACAAAGATGAATGCCAGCTATCGTCAGCAGGTGATCAACGAGATGCAAGCCTTGCATGGCGGTCCACAAGCATGGATGACGTCGGTGCAACCCGCCCTGACACTGATGGAGCAGGTCATCGACATGGCCCATTCACCCGCAGCCCTTGAAGGCGACACACTCCACTTCCGCTTCGACGACACCCAATTCAAGTTAGAGAAGGGCGACGAGCCGAAGATGACAGGCGGTTTCACACTGGCCAACAGCGTGGCCGACGCTTTGGTGTTGCAATGCTACGAGAGTGAAAGCATGACCGCCTTCGGCCATGCGCTGACCACCGACCAATGGCGGTCCATCTGCGAGGTGAAGATTGTTTACGACGGTTTGCTCTTCACCACACATGCGGCTGCCGTCAACCTTGCCTATCCTTTGGTGAGCCGTATACGGGAGGAACTGAACAACCCCGGGCGCAAGTTCACTTTCCTCTGCGGGCACGACTCCAACCTGGCCAGTATCTCCGCCGCACTACGCATGAAACTCCCTGAGACGGAGCAAGCCTTGGAACTTCACACTCCAATCGGGTCGAAGCTGGTGTTTGAGAAATGGAGTGACGGTGTGGATGAATATGTGGCCATCAACCTGGTTTACCAGTCGGTCGGTCAGTTACAGGGACGCACCCTGCTCTCCACCGAGACACCACCCATGGTGCTCCCTGTCACCGTGGAAGGCTTGACGCCCAACAGCGACGGCCTCTACCGCTTCGCCGAACTTGATGCGCGTTTTTCAGAGACCATGGCTGAATACGAGGCGATTGAAGACACGGCCGAAGGCATCGCCCCCACCCCATCGTCTACTCCCGAGGTTCATAATGCCGCCATCTACAACCTGCGTGGACAACGGCTGGACTCTCCACAGCACGGGGTAAACATCATCTCAGGCGAAAAGGTGATGGTGAGATAACATCCGGTAGCCTATTTTGCTCACTTCATCGAAAAAACTCCTTCAACATGACCCACACTCCCAGCCCACCTGGCCACCCAGGTGGGTTTTCCCATAAAAACCAACAAGAGATAAACCAAAAATCATATGAAATGGGGATTGTGGGAATAAAAAGTTTGTAGTTACTTTGCACTCGAATTCAAATAACACAAGATCAATGAGGAAATCATCATTCATATTATCAGTCTTGGGCATCATGCTTGTTTTGCAGACGCATGCCCAAAATCAAGATAATATGAGGCAAGCAGTGGAATACCTGGCTTCACAGGAACTGGGAGGCAGATACCCCGCCACCATCGGCGACACCCTCGCCTCTGAATTCATAACCAACCAACTTCGCAAACTGAAGTTCAAGCCTGTTGTCAAGGAGAAGAAGAACAAAGGGTTCTATCAGGACTTCACCTATGGGAAGACAGAGCGGAGAACCACCCATAACATCATCGCTGTTCTTCCGGGAAAAGACAAGCGCCTAAGGAATGAATACATCGTTGTCGGCTCACATTACGACCATCTGGGCATGGGAGGCAAAGGGTCCGGTTCACGTCGTCCAGACACATTGGCGGTACACCCTGGAGCAGACGACAATGCCAGCGGCGACGCCGTGGTGCTTGAACTGGCCAAATATTTCAAGAAAGCCGGTTCTCCACGAAGCATCATATTCATGTTCTTCGGTGCAGAAGAACAAGGCATTATCGGTTCCAAAAAGTTTTTGGAATGGATGAAGGAAGATGACGACCAACGCAAGAACCTACCTGGCGACCTGAAAAGCATAGTGGCCATGGTGAACCTCGACATGGTGGGTCGCATGCGTGACAATGCCTTGAGTGTTTCGGGCACTGGAACAAGCAGCGAATTCCAGGCCATTGTAGAGCAGGTGGCAAAACAGACACAATTGCATGTGACCTGCGTTCCCGACGGCTATGGCCCAAGCGACCATGCGTCGTTCGTGGCAGCAGACATCCCCGTCCTCTTCCTCACCACTGGTGGCCATATGGAATATCACACACCTGGCGACGTGCCTTCAACCCTGAATTATGACGGTATGCAACAGACATTGGAGTTTTCACGCGAATTGGTCACCCGACTGGCAAGCATGGCCCAAACGCCCGACTTCATCAATGTGCCTGGCAGCAACACCCAAAGCCACGCCAAGTTCAAGGTCACCTTGGGTCTCATGCCCGATGTCATGGGAGCAAGCAGCAAGCCCGGCCTTCGTGCCGACATCGTGGTTGCTGGAAAACCAGCCCATAATGCCGGCATCAGGAGCGGCGACATCATTCAGGAAATAGACGGCAAGCCTGTCAAGGACATCGAAGAATACATGGTGCGTTTGTCGGAGCTCAAGGCGGGGACCACCATTCCCGTGAAAGTGCTCCGAGGCGAAGAGACATTATTATTCCAAGTTCAATTGACCCCTTCCAGAGAATGAAAAAATTTGCATATTGGCTTTTTGCCATCGTCATCACATTGATATTGAGCATATACCAACGGGTGACCGGCCCCACACACCCCAAGAGAGTGAGCGTGGAACTTGATGGTGAAAGTTACAAGTTGAAATTGCCCAGGAGCGGTGTGCAGCACGATGAAATGTTGACACTTAAAGGCATTCCGTCGGAAGCCAAGGCACAATTGCATTACCGTCGCTATCCGACGTCGAATGAATACACCACAGTGGATTTCCTATGGAAGGACAACGAGTGGCAGGTAGCATTGCCCGTACAGCCAGTGGGAGGGAAACTGCAATACTACATCACTGTTGAGGGAAAGGACTATCCTGACGATGAACCCCTCCTGATACGCTTCCGAAATGATGTCCCCGCCAGCATCCTGATTCCTCACATCCTGTTCATGTTTGCGGCAATGCTGTTTGCTGTCTATACATTCTTGTTGGTGATTACACGCAAGGATTACGGCAAATGGTTGAAAATCACTGTGGGAACCTTGTTTGTTGGCGGTTTCATCCTGGGTCCTCTCGTGCAGCATGTGGCTTTTGGGCCTTGGTGGACGGGGATTCCTTTCGGAACAGACCTTACCGACAACAAGACACTCCTATCCTTCCTGTTCTTCGTGGCGGCTGTCGCAACTTTAAAATGGAAGTACAACAAGTGGGTTGTCTGCCTTGCCGTCCTGTTCATGATCATCATTTTCAGCATCCCCCACAGCACGTACGGATCGGAGTATGACTACGCCACACAGCAGTTGGGCACAGGGAAATAAGTGTTTTCGGCAGTATTTCAAACGTTTATTCATCATTTTATCAATCATTATATGAAAATCAAAAGTATCATGGCCATGATGATCATGGCAACGACGGTCATGTTTGGTGTTTGTGCATGTGGAAGCGACGATGATGATGAGCCTGAGGTGGCATTAGCCTCACAAGTGGCAGGTTCCTATACAGGCGAAGAAATTATGACCGTCATGGGAGAGGCCACTCCCAGCACCACGATTTACGAGTTTGCCAAATCCTCTGACATTGCTGTCGACATGACCATTCCTGCAATGGGGGATGAAGGTGGCATGTCTCTCCCGGCACTTAAGGTGAAGAACATCATGTTGGCAAAGAACGACAATTCCGTTGTTGGAAAGCTTGCCTCATACTCAGGAACTGTAATCAATGAGCAAGGGGCGGAAAAGGCATACACCGTCAGCGACTTGATTGTCATTTTCAATGGCAAGGCTGTCGTTGTGACCTATTCATTGAAATATGGCAACATGCCATTTGCCTTCATAGGGAAATTTACAGGAACCAAGAAGTAAGTGGTGCCAAAGTACTTGTCGAGCAGAAAGACGCACTCCCTTTTAGCCAGCCTGGCATTGTCCATGCTGGCCTTGGGGTTGTCGGCTCAGACCATACGTGACTCCATAGACCTGGCCCCTGTCGTCGTGACTGCTTCACATTCGCCCAAGGCACTCAAGGACGCACCTGTTGTCACGCGTCTCATCACTCTCTATGACATCAAGATTGCTGATGCCACAAACATACAAGACATGCTTACCCAGGAAATACCCGGGTTGGAGTTTGGTTTTGCCATGAGCCAGGAGACCTCCCTCAACATGAGCGGTTTTGGCGGCAATGCCGTCCTCTTCCTTGTCGATGGCGAGCGCATGGCAGGAGAGACCATGGACAACGTTGACTACAACCGGATGAATCTCGACAATGCAGGGCGCATAGAGATTGTGAAGGGCGCCTCGTCGGCACTCTACGGCTCAAACGCCGTGGGAGGGGTGGTGAACATCATCAGCAGGGAGAATCTTGAACCATGGACGGCAAACGTGAACTCACGCTTCAACACCTTCGGGCATGAGTGGCGCAATGGTGCAAGTTTCTCGTTCAACACCACGAAATGGAACTCGCAGACGAGTTTCCAGCATACCAAGATAGACCCTGTCGACCTGCCCAAGGCACACTCCCCCGAGGAGATTGCAATGGAACTGATGAAGAAGGCGCAAGGCTTGCCTTATGACGAGTCAGTGCTGCAGGATGATTCCAACCTCAGCCGCCTCTATGGACAAAAGACCTACAACGTCAAGGAGCGGCTGACATGGCGTGCGACAGACAAGCTGACCATCATCGGTCGAGGCAGCTATTTCTTCCGTACAAGCGAGCGCGACACCCACGACTATCATTTCAATGGTTACAGCGCCGGCCTGAAAAGCAGATACGCATGGGGGCAGGGCCGTCATCTCGAACTGTCATACGCATTCGACCAATATGACAAGGCCAATTTCCAACCAAACGGAACACGCACCCATGACCACGACTACAGCAACCGGCAACATGTGGTGCATGCGCTTCTCTACCACTCATTGGGCAAGAACAGCCTGATTCTCGGTGCCGACTACATGCACGACTATCTCACAACATACCAGTTTATTGACAACACGAGCCACTCTCAAAACAATATCGACGGCTATGCTCAGTTTGACTGGAACATCACTCCACAACTGAACATCGTGGGTAGCGTGCGTTACGATTACTTCTCGGCTTCTGCACAGAAGGCGCTCACCGAACGTCTTGCCGTGGTCTACAAGTTGCCATGGATGACCTTTCGTGCCAACTATGCCAGTGGCTTCCGGGCACCCACACTCAAGGAAATGTACATGCACTACGACATGGGCAACATGGGATACATGCTCATCGGGAATCCTGACCTGAAGCCGGAGAAGAGCAACAACTTCAACATTGCCATTGAAAGAACAAACCGCATACGCAATAGCGGATTTATGGACGGGCGCTACAATTTCACCCTCATGGGCTTTTGCAACATATTCGACAAGCGTATCACCACCATCGACGGTGGCACATACGAGGGAATGGAAAGTGCACTCTACTGGAACGAAGACGGTGTGACTGTCTGGGGCGTGGATGTCAGTTTGAGCCATATATGGGATTGCGGGTTGTCGTTCAAGCTCAACTATTCCTGGATGCATGAGACGGGCAACGTCTATTTCTCACAGTTCAATCAGCCTCGTTCGCATTCCATGACATGGCGAATAGGCTACGACCATCGCTTCTCACGACACTACACCCTGGATGCAGCGCTCTCGGGACGCAGTAGTGGCAAGCCACAATCGGGGCGCACGGATGTTGACCAAGGCTACACCATCTGGAAACTAATGCTTCAACATCATATATGGCGGGGTGTCAAACTCACCACCTCCATCGACAACATCTTCAATTACAAGCCTAAGTCATATTATTATTGCTCTCCATTGACAACAGGCACTTCCTTCTGCGTAGGATTGTCTCTTGACTTGGAAAAGATGTTTTAACTCGCCTTGAATATTAGGATTTGCAATCCGATTAAATCGGTATAAAGCGCTGATAATGACGATTCTAGCGGATTGCAAATCCTGATATTTTTTCCATCGGGATTGCAAATCCCGATGAACATTCTTGGCACGGATAATGACGATTTTAGCGGATTACAAATCCTGATATTATTTCCATCGGGATTGCAAATCCCGATGAACATCCTTGGCGCTGATAATGACGATTCTAGCGGATTACAAATCCTGATATTATTTCCATCGGGATTGCAAATCCCGATGAACATCCTTGGCGCCAAGAATGTTCTGTCGGCAAAAACGCCGAGGTTGTTCTGCCGGATTTGCAATCCGGCAGCCTTGAATATTAGGATTTGCAATCCGATTAAATCGGTAAAAGTACTAATAAAGACGCTTTTAGTGGATTGCAAATCCCGATGAACATTCTTGGCGCTGATAATGACGATTTTAGCGGATTGCAAATCCTGATATTATTTCCAT
>JAFWSS010000013.1 GCA_017524385.1 Prevotella sp. | reverse complement strand
CCTGTCCGTTCTGCTTGCCTGGATTCCATTTGGGCATGGCTTTCACCACGCGGGCTGCCTCCTTGTCGAGCGACGGGTCAACACCCTTAACCACTGCAACGTTGCTGATGGAGCCGTCGGGTTCCACCACGAAGGACACCATGACACGGCCCTGGATGTTGTTCTCCTCAGCCACGGGGGGGTAGTGCATGTTTTGGCTCAACCAAGCCATGACATTGCCACCAGGGAACGATGGTAGTTGCTCCACAACGTCGTAGATTTTGTTATCCTTTACCTTTTGGGGTGTTGGTGTTGCTTGCTTGGGTGTTTCCTTGACTGTCGCAACTTCTTTGACAGGCTCGTTTTTTTGTTTTTTTTCAGCATCCTTGTCCTTCACTTCTGCAACATCCTTGTCCTTCTTTTCTTTCTGTTTGTCGGCTTCTTTCACGTTTTCATCCTTCACATCCGCTTTGGCGGGCGCTGGAAGTTCACCTGTCGTCTCATCTTTGTTCTCTTGGCCAGAGGTTGTGTTACCTGGTTGTTGTACATTGGCCAATGTCTCCTCTGTCCTGGCGGGAGTGTCAGGGTCTTTTTGGGAAAACAGCCAGTATCCCCCTGCCAACAAGGCAACAGCCAAGAGGGCAGCAAGCAGGTATTTGCGTTTATTGTCGGATGACTCGTCATCATCATAATAGTAGCTTTGCCGGGCATCATCGCTTGTTTCATTGCCTGTGTGTGAAGTGTTGGAAGGTGAGGCTTTCTCATTATAGCTAGTCCTTTCAGCATTTTCATCATGGCCATCGTTGGCAGCATACATGGTGCTTTCGGCATCCTTCTTCTTGGCACCCATCATATTGGCACCACCAAGAGGAGATGCCGCCTGCCCTGCAGCCAGCCATCTGCGAATCTCGTCCACCGACTGTGGACGGTCGGATTTGTCAAACGACATCATCCATAGAATCAGTTGGCGCATACGTGGGCTGACCGATGGAGGGAAGGGTAGTGACTGGGCTTTCTGTGGCGTCTTGTCAACGAGGATGTCGGAAGGTTCGGCCGGCTTCTTGCAGGTGAGCATGGCGTAGAGTGTCGCACCAAGAGCATAAATGTCTGTCCATGGCCCCATGTTTTTCTTGTTGCCAGAGAGTTGCTCCACAGGGGCGAAACTGGGTGTGTAGATGATGGATGACAGGGAGACCGATCCTTCTCCAGCGGTGGCATACTTGCTTGCTCCGAAGTCGATCAGCACTGCATGCCCCTTGTCGTTCACCATGATGTTGGCTGGTTTGATGTCCAAGTGGCAGAGGGGAGGGGTCTGGCTGTGGATGCAGTTGAGTGCGTCCAACATTTGGTCGAGTATGGACATCACCTCGTTCTCGGATAGCGGGGTGGGGGATTGCTCGATGATATTGCTCAAACTGTCACCCTTGATGAAATCCATCACATAGTAGGATGTTCCATTCTCTTCGAACAAATCGTGCACATTCACCACGTGCGGATTGCTAAGAACGGCCAACCTGTCAGCTTCGTCATGGAACCTCTTTCTCTGACGCTCGAAAAACTCACGGTTGTTTTCCAACGGCACGATGACAGCCTTCCCGTTTTCGGCACGTCCGCAGACTCCATCGAGGAAGTGTTCCTTGATGGTCACACGCTTGTTAAGATTTGACAGCGTGGCTTCATAGGTGATGCCGAAGCCTCCTTGTCCAAGTATGCGGGATATGGTGTATCTTCCGTTTTGCAAGCGGGTACCCACTTGAAGTGCTAATTTTTTTTCTTGCATGGCATAATATGGTATGTTGTTTTTTATTTTCCTAAGTTATGATTAGCGTTTATGGAGACGTCACATGATGGCGTATTCAATTTTCAATTTTCCAAATCTCAGTCATAGTGGAATTGGAAGTCCAGCTTTGCACCATTCACACTTATGAATTTGCCTTGGTAGGATTGCAAGAAGTGCTCACCAATCTCCTCCTCCTTGAAGATGCCATCGAATTGCCCGATATACTTTCCTTTGAGGTATGCGTTGATGATGCATCTGCCGTTCTTTGGATTGTAGGAGACGAGTTTGAGTTGGCGCCGGGCTCCATGCTCCTTTCCTTGTGCGAAGTCGTAAGGTATGTAACTGCCTGTCGTTCCATTCATGTCGAAATTGAAGTTGGTTTCGCCTGCGTATCCCCACATGCTCATTTGGACGGTCTGCAGTTCCGGTTCCGTTACGGTGGAAACCTCTTCAACCTTCTCAACCTTTTCAACCTTCTCTTCTTCCTTCATCGGCTCCTTGTCCTCATTCACATTCGTAACCTCTATTGGATTTTGGTCAGCATCAGTTTTCGACGGTTTGTTGAGAAAGATATATCCAACAGCTGCCAACAACGCAACAGCCAATAATGATGCGATGAAAATGAGAAGGGTGTTTTTCCTTTTTTCCGGACGGTCATAGTTGTCATAATGGTCATTGCCATCGACCACTGTTCTTTCACCATCATGAGTAGATGCCGGTGTCCCTGAATCCAACCATCTGCGAATCTCGTTCACCGACTGTGGGCGGTCGGATTTGTCAAACGACATCATCCATAGGATCAATTGGCGCAAGCGTGGGCTGACCGATGTGGGAAGAGGGAGTGACTGCGACTTGTACGGTGTTTTGTCAACGAGGATGTCGGAAGGTTCCGCCGGTTTTTTAAAGGTGAGCAGGGTGTAAAGTGTCGCTCCAAGGGAGTAGAAGTCCGTCCATGGCCCCATGCTCTTCTTGTTGCCGGAGAGTTGTTCCACAGGGGCGAAACTGGGTGTGTAGATGACGGAAGACAGTGATGCCGAACCTTCGCCAGCAGTGGCATATTTGCTCGCTCCGAAGTCGATGAGCACGGCGTGCCCTATGTCGTCCATCATGATGTTGGCAGGTTTGATGTCCAAGTGGCAGAGGGGCGGGTCCTGACTGTGGATGCAGTTGAGGGCGTCCAGCATTTGGTCGAGTATGGCCATCACCTCCTTTTCGGCAAATGGTGTGGTGGAATGCTCGATCTTGTTGCTCAAACTCTTTCCTTCGATGAAATCCATCACATAATAGGATGTGCCATTCTCTTCGAACAAGTCGTGCACCGACACGAGGTGTGCATTGTTGAGATGAGCCAGACGGTCTGCCTCGTCGTGGAACCTCTTCCTCTGACGCTCGAAAAACTCTTGGTTGGCTTTTATCGGCACAACGATGGTATGGCCATCCTCGTCACGACTGCAGAATCCACCGAGGAAGTATTCCTTGATGGCCACGCGCTTGTCGAGACTTGTCAACGTGGCCTCATAAGTGATGCCGAAACCGCCTTGTCCAAGTACGCGGGAAATGACATATCTGCCATTTTGCAACTGGGTTCCGGCTTTCAATGCAAATGATTTGTTTTGCATGGCAAAATGATGTCAGGTGAATTTTTTGCAAAAATAAGGTTTTTTGTGGAAACAAGCAAAAAGTAAATAGATAAATCGTATGGAAATTAACCCAGGTGGTCATCTTCCTGCAGGAGCAGCAACAGACCGCCATAGGGGGAAGGCACTTTGCGTAGGTCGTGAGCCCTAACATGAAGTTCCTGACCGAGGAGAAATGAAAAATCTTTAAGTTTTCTTGGTCACAATTTGGAAAATTGCTAATTTTGCATAGGTGAGGTTTTATCTTGGATTTGTACTTCAAAGATGGTCCTTTCCTCTCTGATTGCTAAAGAGATAGTGTAAATACTCACCTCTTTCGTTTATCCCTCTCCGAGGGGAGAGGGGAGTGATTAGGCGTAGGCGTATTGTTATAGATGATTATCCGCATGTAGCCGTAGGGTGGCCTGAAAGCCAACAAGCACATAACCCAGGGCAACGCCTTGGCCAGATGTTCCCGACGTAGTTGAATATGCGTTAGTACTCGAACTGGGGCTTATATCCGTAGTATTTTTTATGTGCCATGTTCCGTTGTATGTAGATGATTTTTGAGCAGTAGGGGAGGGGTGCCCGGAAAGGAACAACCGTCTTGTATGGCAGGAGGGAAAGGGGAAGCATCCTTCAAGGCTCTCTTCTTCCTTGGCCATTTCCTTGCATCGTGTTATCTGGTCGAGCATCTGCTGTTGGTCGTCGCATCGCCGTCTGAGCATATCGGCTTTGCATAGGATGCACAACATCTTTATGGAGAAGAAAGGTGTCAGCAAACTGTTGGCCGCCATGCGATGAAGTCGCAGCCGTGCATCGTCGAGGTCGATGGCGTGGGGTGGGAGAGTGTGGTAACGTATCAGCAGGCAGACGGCCTCGTGCACCTGCACCAACTCCTTCTCTCCGCACAGACTTTAGTTTTTTGACATTTTTGATTGAACTTTTACGGGGATGGGATGGGGGAAAGAAAAAGCCCACCTCGGTTAGGGTGGGCTGAATGTGGATTTGATGTTGTTGCCGTTTATGGAATCCATACGGGGCGAACTGTTTGACCGTCAGCGCGGTAACCACCGTCCGTGATGCAAATAGTCGGAACAAAGGCCAGGCTGGTGGCACAGCAGTGGCCATATTGGGGATATTCAGAATCCGCATATGATACGGACCCATAATAGTGGCCCATGGCGCCGGCGTAGTCGAGGCCGGAGGCGAAGCGGGTGCCCGCCGCAGGTAGGAATATGCTTCCGTCATTGGTTCTGCTCGTTATCTGTATGCCTTCAACACCGTTTTTCGAAGTCCATCTCCAAGTAACGTAATCACTTTCGCTACATATTTTATAAAGCTGGGTTTCCGAAGGCATCACCCAAGAGCCACCCCATTTCACATGGGCCACATCGTACTCCGTACCGGCGATGTCGTACCACTCATGTTCATAGTTGTAGTTGCCGATATTCTGACATATATAATCACCTGAATTATCGTGGAAACCTATAAAATACAAGTAGTTAGACGTATCATAGTATGCCTTCGTCTCCGTCTCGCCCCAGGCGTAGTAGCCGCCGTACTCCTCGGGTGAGGATGCCCCCACGTTGCAGCACGCCCATAGGCAGTCGGGCGTTCCGATGTCGATTATGTGTGGATGGTGATTGTCTGGGCAGGTGTAGTAGGCTTGAACAACGATTACTTGGAAGGTTGCAGTTTTACCGCTATTTGTATCAATCACTTTGATAGTGGCTTCCCCTTTGTTTTGAGTTGTCAACTCAACAGAGGAGTCTATGATTTTCGCAGTAACAACTGAATTGTTGCTGCTTGTGGCGGTGTAGTTGCCACTGCCATATAAGATATTTACGGTTTTTTGGCAACCTCCAGAAGGTCTGATTGTCATATAAAGTGTGGTTGCAGATAGTTCAAGTTGTTCTTCATCATCATCACCTCCGTTGCCTTTAAGGATGTTGCCGACGAGCTTTGTCACGTCGGTGACGGTGATGTCGCCGTCGCCGTTGACATCGGCGTTCTCGATGATGAAGTTGGAGTTCTCGTTGCCAAGGATATGGCCTACCAGCAATGTCACGTCGGTTACGTTGACATCGCCGTCGCCGTTCACGTCGCCTATTGCGGTGGTGGTGGAGAGCTTGGATGGTGCGCCTTTTCCTTGGCGTGTCTTGGCTGTTTGTGCTGTCATCGCCGCTGGTATGACCATTAGGACAGCAATGATTAGTAGTAGTTTTTTCATGAAAAAGCAAGTTTAGTGGTTATAAAACACAAAGTTAGTGAGAATAATCGGGAGTTTTTACCCCTCCTCCCGTTAATAAATGTTAAAATGTTGATTTTTGTTGTTTTGAGGCTGTTTAGCGGGGCTTCAAGGGGCTTTAAGGTTATTAGAGTCATCAGGGTCTGTAACGTCGCTGGTCTGGGCATTTTGATTATTTGGCTGATGGGGTTGCTGGGTCTGATGGGTTTGATGGGCATTTTGGGCGTTTTGGGCGGGGGATGACACATCCCCGAACTCTTTGCAGTCGGAGCGCAGATCCGCCCGAACTTGATAATAATGAAATAGGAGCGGTGTTGCCGCTCCTATGGTTTTTTGTTGTGAGTAGAAGAATCGTCAAAGTTTGTTGACTTCTTCGAGGGAGAGTCCTGTGATTTTTGATATCAGTGAAGAATCCAATCCTTCCTTCCTCATTCGCACAGCCATTTCTAATTTGCCTTTCAAGATGCCTTCTTCAAGGCCTTCCGCTTTTCCTTTGACGAAGCCTTTTTTAATACCTTTTTGTTCCGCCGAGTTGACCACGTTGAAGAGGTCGCGGTATACCTTTAGGCTCTCCTCGTAGTCGAAAAGTTCGTCTTTGGAGAACCTGGCTATCTCCGCTTGTTCGAAAAGGCGATTGAACACACGTTCTTGAAGTGCTGCGGGACGCTCCATCAGCTTAGAGAGGTTGCGCAGCACATAGAGCCATTTGTCCATCATGGTCTCGAGTTGGTCCTCCGTCTTGTTGAACTTCGGCATTTCGAGATAGACGAAGGTGAGTTTGTCGTAGAAGACGTGTTTG
>JAFWSS010000204.1 GCA_017524385.1 Prevotella sp. | reverse complement strand
CCCCGTCTTGCAAATTAACCGATGACATGGGCGGCAATGGAACCCAGTTTGAGGTAAACTCGTAGAGGAAAGTATTACCGCGTATAAACCCGAGTTAGGGTAGCATGAAAAAATGTTGCCCCAACTCGGTGTATGCATCACTTAAAGATATGCTTGATTAATATGGTATTGCGGAGGGATTTATTAACCTTTTATAGAGGAAAGATAGTGAAAAATATTGATAAAGTGAGCAGAAAGCAATTTTTTTTTCATTTTGCTCCCAAACTCATCTCCCATATCACGATGCCGGCGGTGACAGCCACATTCATGCTATGCTTTGTCCCATACTGGGGTATCTCGAGGCAACCGTCACACATGTCCACCACCTCTTGGTGCACACCCTTCACCTCGTTGCCAAAGACGACGGCGTGAAGCTGTCCAGGGGGCAACTGCAAGTCCTGCAGCATGGTGCTGCCCTCCACCTGCTCCACGGCATATACAAAAAAACCATCTTGATGGAGTGCCTCCACCGCCTCTTGTGCAGAGGGGAAATAGCGCCAATCGACACTATCCTCCCCTCCCAATGCCGTCTTATGGATTTCAGGGTGTGGCGGACAGGCGGTGATGCCGCAAAGATAGACGGCTTCCACGCGGAAAGCATCACAAGTGCGGAAGATGCTTCCCACGTTGTAAAGACTGCGCACATCGTCAAGCACCACGACGAGCGGCAGTTTTTCAGATGCCTTGAACTCCTCAACGGTGAGGCGCTGCATCTCAATGGTCCTCAACTTACGCATGCTCCTTGGTGTGATAGGCTAATGCATACGCACGTATCTGCTTCACCATGGCGAGCAGGCCGTTGCTGCGTGTGGGACTGAGATGCTCTCTCAACCCTATGCTGTCGATGAAAAAGAGGTTGGCATCCAATATTTCCTGGGGGGTGTGGCCGCTGAGCACACGCAAGAGAAGGGCTATCAGCCCTTTCACGATGAGTGCGTCACTCTCCGCTTTGAAAGTGAGCAGGCCGTCGTGGTAGTCGGCATGTATCCAAACACGGCTTTGGCAGCCGTTGATAAGGTTGTCCTCTGTCTTGTATTTTTCCTCCAATGGCTCCATGTCGGAACCAAGGTCGATGAGCAACTGGTATTTGTCCATCCAGTCGGTGAAGTCGGAAAATTCCTCCACCACTTCGTTTTGCAATTCGTCTATGGTCATTATTTTGTCAAGTTTTACTTTCAGGAGTTAAAAGGAAGTTAAAGAGGAGTTAAAAGGGAGTTAAAGGGACATATGTACACTTTTTCTTTTTTTATGAAGGCAATGATGCAATGCATTCTTCTTTTAAGCTTCTTCGCACCCAATTTTCCTGCTTGCGAATGTTGAGTTTTTGATGTCTACATAATTTGCAAGTCTGCATCGTTGCCAGTAATTGAAAGACGAGATGAGGCGGGGTCTTCCACCAGAAGGAAGAGTTTGTCGCTTGGCCTAACTTTTGCGGGCACGGGGATGGAGATGTGCGTCCCTTTACGTGCTGTCTGCACCGGTTGTAGTTCGTAGCGTATCTCCTTTGCATCAAGATACATCACCCCCGTGGTGGGACCCGTGACGAGCAAATGGTCGCCCACGCTGAATTCCGCAGCATCGCAGGTGAACTCCGCCACGCCGAGACGTGAGTAGTATTTCACACCCCTACCAACATACACCTTGCGTATGGTGGCATTGCTGCCATAGTTCTTGTTCCATTCCCCAAGGCGCTGGCCAAGGTAATAGCCATCCCAGAAACCACGGTTGAAGACGCTGGCGAGACGCTTGTCCCACTCATCCTTCTTCTCTTCGGTGAAAGTGCCGTCGAGTACGCTGGCGATGGCTTCCTTGTAGCATTGCACCACGGTATATACATACTCCGGCCCACGTGCACGGCCCTCAATCTTGAATACACGCACACCGGCTTCCATCATCTGGTCGATGAAACGGATGGTCTTCAAATCCTTCGGACTCATCACATATTTGTTGTCTATCTCGAGCTGGGTGCCTGTCTCGTTGTCGGTGACGGTGTAGGAGCGACGACAGAGCTGCATGCATTCGCCGCGGTTGGCCGAACGGGCGGCATTGTCAAGACTGAGATAGCATTTGCCACTGATGGCCATGCACAAGGCACCATGGCAGAACATCTCTATGCGCACAGGGTGGCCGCCTGGTCCCAGTATGTTGCCATCGACTATCTGCTGATGGATGCCTGCAACCTGGCGGAGGTTGAGTTCGCGTGCCAGGACGACCACGTCGGCGAAGTGGGCATAGAAACGCAATGCCTCGCCGTTGCTGATGTTGAGTTGTGTAGAGAGGTGCACCTCTTGGCCGATGGACTGGCAGTAGGTCATCACCGCAACGTCGCTGGCGATGATGGCCGTGATGCCCGCCTCGTGTGCTGCATCCACAATGGTGTGCATCGTGGTGATGTCCTCGTCATAGATGATGGTGTTGACCGTGAGATAGGTCTTGATGCCACGTTGCTGGCACTCTTCTGCTATATGCTTCAGGTCGGCCAAACCGAAAGCGTTGGCAGAATGTGCACGCATGTTGAGTTGGCCGATGCCGAAATAGACGGAGTCGGCTCCGGCCTGGATGGCTGCAACCAACGACTCCCGCGACCCTACCGGGGCCATTACTTCGAAGTCGCTAAGGACATGAGAAGTATGTTCGTTTGCTTTCATGCCGCGAAGATAAGCATTATTTGCGATATTGAAGAATACTGACTACCCATTTTTTATGTAGGTGATCAAAATTAGATGATGGTTTCTTACGATTTATCTGGATGCAAAAAATACGCCAAAGAAACATAAAAGACTATACAACACCTACAAGAATGATAGTAACAGATAATTTTGATTACTTACTTGATTTTTAATACCTACTTACCTAATTATTGATAGAAATCACATATCTTTGCCATACATAAGATAAAACATATCCAAAATCACTTCATTTCAACCATCATGAACGACTTGCTCATTATAGAAGACCATATCCTGAGAGGTGTCAGAAAAAAGGAAATCACCTCTGCCAACATACCCGAGGGTGTGACAACCATTGGAAAAAATGCTTTTCTTGAATGCACCTCACTCAAGTCTGTCACCATACCAAATAGCGTAACAACCATAGAAGACAAGGCTTTTTATGATTGTTCGGCACTAAAGGCTGTATGCCTACCCGACAACTTGAAAATACTCGGCAACAGTGCTTTTGAGTCTTGTTCATCACTCCTATCTGTCAACATCCCCGGTGGCGTGAAAAAAATTGGTCATGGTGCCTTCATGAACTGTTCCTCGCTACAATCTGTCACGTTTTCAAAAGGTTTGTACATCATTGGCGGTTCGGCCTTCGAGGAGTGCATGGCCCTCGTGTCGGTCGTCATACCGGAAGGAGTAATCAAAATCGGAGAATGTGCTTTCTCCAACTGTACGTCACTCCTGTCTGTCAACATTCCCGATAGTTTGGCTATAATCGGGAATTGTGCTTTCTCTTGGTGCAAACAACTCAAAAACATCTTTGTCGGTAGCAACAACAATCATTACTTATCCAATGATGGCATATTATACAGCAAGGACAATTCTTGCATTCTGAAATATCCTGCAGGAAGACAGGAAGCACAGTTTGTCATCCCCGACTGTGTGACAAATATCGGAGAAAATGCTTTCGAGAATTGCGAAAACCTTGAGTCCATCATCATTCCTGACCGTGTCACGGATATTGGTTTCAGTGCTTTTTTCAACTGTACTTCTCTCCAGGACATCACCATTCCCGGCAGGGTGTCAGAAATAAGAGATGAGGTGTTCTTAAGCTGTTCTTCTCTTCGAAGCGTCATGATTACTGAAGGTGTGGCCCACATAGGCAGCGATGCTTTCTGTGGTTGTACTGCTCTTGAGTCGGTTCACATACCTGATAGTGTGAAAGAAATCGGTGACTTCGCTTTCCAATACTGCTCTTCTCTGAAGTCTGCAACCATTTCCAACGGTGTGAGTAAAATTGGCAGGAGCGCTTTTGCCAACTGTGTGTCTTTACTGTCTGTCAACATTCCTAATGATGTCACCGTAATCTCAATGTGTGCTTTTGCCGGTTGCACCTCGCTCCGGTCTGTCAGATTGCCCGACGGTCTGACTACTATCGGGAAGAGTGCATTCGAGCAATGCACCTCGCTTGAATCCCTCTCCATACCTGACAGTGTGACAGAAATAGAGGAAGATGCTTTTAGAAATTGCGCTTGCCAACCGGAATGTTAGGGAAACTGTCTACATAGCAACAATACCGCCCAGCCTGTTAACAAGCTGGGCGATATTGTCGGTTGGAGGAACAGTGGTTATTCTTCGGGACTGAAATCTTCCTTCCCTACTCCGCAGATGGGGCAAACCCAATCCTCAGGGATGTCTTCAAATGCCGTTCCTGGCTCGATGCCGTTGTCGGGATCTCCTTCTGCCGGGTCGTATACATACCCGCAAGTGTCACAAATGTACTTCATTGTTTCTCGTTTTGATGATGAATAATAATATAATAAGGTTAAAACTTACTTCACACGCATTGTTCAACGGCGCTTGTTCTTGTGCTCAAGCACCAACTCCACCTTGTCCACTACCTGCTGGGGGGTGATGCTCTCCATGCAGGCCCTGTCGCCCCTCATGCAGGGTTTGCTGCCATAGACGCTGCATGGCCTGCATGGCATGTCGACCTGAACCTGAGTGTCGTAACACTGATTCCATCCCATAAAACCGGCATACGGATGAGTGGCTCCCCAAAGGCATACCACAGGAACGTCGACCAAGGATGCCAGATGAGCATTAGCACTATCCATCGAAACCATGGCATCGAGATGGCTCATCACAACCAACTCATTTCCCAAACCACCGGCCAATGCCGAAACATTGATGCATTTCGGATATTTGACACACCACTGCTCGAAACACTGGTGCTCTCTCTTTCCAGCTCCGAAAAGAAGGATTCTTAAATTGGGGTGCAAGTGCATCAGTTCCACCAACACCGATTCCATCTTCTCAATAGGATATTCCTTGTTTTCATGAGCAGCAAAGGGAGCCACGCCTATCCATTGTTGGAAAGATTTCTTCTCGCCCAATACATCGATGCCTGCAAGACGCAAATTGCCACCCTGGTGAGGAAAGATGGAATCAAATTGCAAGGTTACAGGATATCCCAACTTCGTCAACACGTCGGAATAGTTTTGGAAAACCGTGGGTTGCTGCACCAGCACACGGTGCTTCTGGGATAGAAGCCTTCGTTTTCCTGACCTGTGCTTGTCGATGTGAGCCACCTTGTATCGGTCGAGAAGGAATCTTGTACGCAGATACTGGGTGCGCAACACACCATGCATGTCGGCAATGGCTGTGAAATGCTTCGCCTTCAATCGACGATAGAGTGCATTCAGGCCACGTACACCTCGATATTCCTTGGAAAGGTCGGCCTCCATGAAACCCACATTGGGAGCCAACCCTTCAAAAAACACCTTGGCGAATTTGCGACTGAGCACCGTGATGCGCAAGTCGGGGTATTGATTGGCCAAAGAATACACCACAGGAACCAGCATCGCCACGTCACCCATGGCAGAAAACCTCATGACCAATAAATGATTGTTTCTCGACATTTTTCTCTGTCAGTTCCTTTTATTATATAATACAGGGTTGGTGGAGGGATCGTTGTACATCTTCATCTGCCGATAGGTCTTCATGTATTTGTCACCTGAGGCGATGTCTTCCAACAACTGGTCGATGGCTGTGGATAGGTCGCGCTGCTGCTCAAGCAGAACAGCCAATTTGCCACGGCAGCGCTCGCGATGGGCCATGTCGGCATCCTCGCGCTCCACCTGCTCACGCATATGGTATATCTTCAAAGCGAGAATGGAAAGCCTGTCGATGGCCCATGCAGGACTTTCGGTGTTGATACGTGCCTCTGGCTTCACGATGACATCACTGTATTGGTGAAGGAAAAAAGAGTCTATTTGCTCCACCAAGTCGGTCCTGTCCTGGTTGCTCCTGTCAATACGCCTTTTCAGAGAAAGAGCGTCCAATGGATTGATGTGAGGGTCGCGGATGAGGTCTTCAAGATGCCATTGCACCGTGTCGATCCAGCATTTCAAGTAAAGACGATTTTCCAACGACTCCCTTTCATAAGGATTGTTGATCGGGGTGTCTACATCATCAAGGATATGATAGTCGCTGATGGCCTTGTTGAAAACGTTGTTGTATATTTCCGTGTTTGACATATGATTCTCTTATTTCTATAGTAATAAAGATATGTGCAAATATAGCAAAAACAAAAAAGAACTACAAATAATTGACACGAATTTTTCATATCTACCTCATTTTTTGCACAAATGACTACAGTTTGTGCATAAGCGGTTCCTTTTTTTAAGAAATAATTTGCAAACTTAAATAAAAATTTGCACCTTTGCACCCGAATTTGAAATAGAATATTTATATCACCATTTTAATTTAGAGTATCATGTCAGAAATCGAGAAAAAAGTAAGAGAAATCATCGTTGATAAACTCTGCGTTAGTGAAAACGAAATCAAGCTGGAGTCAAGTTTCCAAAACGACCTCGGCGCTGACTCGTTGGACACGGTGGAGTTGATCATGGAATTCGAAAAAGTTTTTGATGTGTCTATCTCTGACGACAAGGCTGAGAAAATTCAGACCGTGGGCGATGCCGTCAAGTATATCGAGGACAACATTAAACAATAAATAAGTCGTTCAGACTTCCTTCTTTATGGTTTATAGTCCGGCTGCCCATAACAAATGAGCCGTGGCTATAAGCCATATTTCATTTTTAGAAAAAGTGGGGAATATAAATACTTAAATACCAAAAGCAAAATGCTATAATAAATATTTCCCCTGCATCATACAGAACATTTTTTTCAATGGAATTAAAAAGAGTAGTAGTGACAGGCCTTGGTGCTGTGACCCCTTTGGGTAACACGGCAGAAGAGACTTGGAACAATATCCTGGCCGGAGTGAGTGGAGCCGCTATTATCAAGACTTGCGATACATCCACCTTCAAGACACATTTCGCCTGTGAAATAAAAAACTTGAAAATCACCGACTATATCGACGGCAAGGAAGCACGAAAGATGGACCGATACACCCAGTTGGCACTAATCTCTGCCATGCAGGCTGTCTCTGACAGCAAGATGGACTTGGACAAAGTCAACAAAAACCGCATCGGAGTGATTTACGGTGTGGGCATTGGAGGCATCAACACCTTTGAAACCGAAGTGAAATATTATGGAGTGCATGAGGCGGAAGGACCGCGATTCAGCCCTTTCTTCATTCCAAAGATGATTGCTGATATCGCTTCCGGACACATCTCCATACACTTTGGCTTCCATGGACCCAACTACACCACAACCTCGGCCTGCGCATCGTCTAGTCACGCGTTGGCGGATGCCTTCAACCTCATACGACTGGGAAAGGCGGATGCTATTCTCGCTGGTGGAGCTGAGTCGGCCATCTGTGCATGTGGATTGGGAGGATTCAACTCCATGAAAGCTCTCTCTACACGAAACGACGACCCTGAACGAGCTTCTCGTCCTTTCAGCAAAAGCCGTGACGGATTTGTGATGGCTGAAGGTTCAGGATGCCTCATTCTTGAGGAATTGGAACATGCAAAGGCACGTGGAGCCAAAATCTACGCCGAAATGGTGGGTGAGGGAATGAGCGCCGACGCTTACCACATCACGGCATCTCATCCAGAAGGACTGGGAGCACGACTGGTGATGAAAAGTGCATTGGAAGATGCTGGCATGCAACCTGAAGACATCGATTACATCAACGTGCATGGCACATCCACTCATGTGGGCGACATCTCTGAAGTAAAAGCCATCAAGGATGTCTTCGGAAAGGCGGCATACAAACTCAACATCAGCAGCACAAAGTCGATGACAGGACACTTGCTGGGGGCTGCTGGCGCTGTGGAGGCGATGATCACACTGCTTTCCGTGCAAAACGACATCGTCCCTCCAACCATCAACCACGACGAGGACGACAAGGATGAGGAAATAGACTACAACCTCAATTTCACCTTCAACAAGGCACAGAAGCGTACGGTGCGTGCCGGACTGAGCAACACCTTCGGATTCGGCGGACACAACGCTTGTGTCATCTTCAAAAAATATGCTGAATAATCTCATTGGACGCGTAAAGTTCTTTTTCCGAAAAGAGGACAAGGAACTTTATGCGTCTATATATGACATCCTGGGGTTCTTTCCCGATGATATCAAATATTACAAACAGGCACTGATGCACAAGAGCATCATGCATCGGGAAAAAGGAAAACCTATTAACAACGAGCGACTGGAATTTCTCGGCGACGCCATCCTTGGTGCCGTGGTGGGACATATTGTCTTCGAACATTTCGAAGGAAAAAGAGAAGGATTCCTCACCAACACCAGAAGCAAAATCGTGCAACGAGAAACACTCAACAAACTCGCCCGAGAACTAGGTGTCACCAACCTCATCGTCACTTCTGGAAACTCCGGGTCACACAACAGTTACCTCGGTGGAAACGCATTTGAGGCATTGGTGGGTGCCATCTATTTGGACAAAGGTTACGATGGATGCATGCGCTTCATCAAGAAACGCATACTGGGACAGTTGATCAACATCGACAAAGTGGCTTACAAAGAGGTGAACTTCAAAAGCAAACTCATCGAGTGGAGCCAGAAAAACCGTGTCAACATCGACTTCGTACTCATTGAGCAAAAAAAGGACAATAGCGGAAGTCCGATGTTCCAATACCAAGTGACTATCGAGGGCGTGGAGGGATGCATAGGAAAAGGGTACTCGAAGAAAGAAAGTCAGCAGCAAGCATCAAAACTCACCTTGGAAAGGCTGCGCAAGGAACCACAATACATCGAAGCCATTTTCGAAGCAAAAGGCAACCGAACAAAAATGGAGGAGGAACCGGTGGAGATCGCACCAGACACCGAACCTAAAGATGATTTCATCATCGTGCAAAACAAAGAGACGGCTAACAAAAAAACTGCCAAATCCAGCAAGAAAGACGAGGCGCCTGCAACTGCAACTGTTACTCCCAATATGGAAAAGACGGAGGAAGAAGATGAGTTCGACCTCAGCGACATCTCTGCCACTCCCACGCAAGCCACTCGTGAGGAAATCATCGCCGCTGCCGAGGAAGCCGCATTTGCAGAACAGGAAGGTTGAAAGCACCAAAGACGCTGATAGAAAGTGTATGGCTTATACACTTTCTATCAACTTGATATTTAAAGTTTTATTCTTCTTTTTTACAAATAGCAGACCACAAGATGCATCTCTCTGTATCCAGGGGGTGCACGCGACCCTGAAAGGGTCGCCCAACCTTGCTGATGGGGCACTCTTAAAGAGTGCAGTCCATCCCCTCAGACTTTCCGCAGTTCCTACGGACACTACGGTTATTGAAAAGGTGACGCTTTCAGCGTCAATGTATCAAATTCCCTGCTCTCGTGGTACAATCAGAGAAACGTATCAAAATCTCCGTCCCCGTAAAACTTAGGCGTTCAGGTCGTTGTTCAACTTGTCGTCACAAATGACGACCTCCTTGCCTTGGTCGTCCACGAAGCCGAAATAATTGCGGTCGTCATGGTAATAACGGTATAGGCTCACGCCGCCTTGAAGGAGGTACTCGGCAAAGAGCAGCTCCGGCTTCTCACCGTCGTTGAACATCCGGCTGACGTAATAGATGCCGTCGTCAGCCAGGCGGTAGCCTTTAATGTCGGTCGGAGATAGCGACTTGTATCCTTTCTCCCCCTCTTTTTGGAAGAGACAAACCTTTGCGTTTCTAGCATCCGTCAGGTAGTCGATGATGCCATGGATGGT
>JAFWSS010000203.1 GCA_017524385.1 Prevotella sp. | reverse complement strand
CATCGTCAAGCAGGGGTTACGCTTCGCTCCACCACCTGTCTGTGGTCGTCCCAGCCCTTCGGGCTTCACTTCACAACCGGTTGCCATACAAGATAAATTACAGTTTTGTAAGGCATTTTCACTTCCGAAACTTAAGTAATTTCCATATAATTATTCAAAAATTTTCCTGCTGTGCGGTTGCCAACCATGTGAAGGATGCTCTGCCAGAACCGTAGGTCGACGTGCGGAGCGGAAGTCAATTGAAATCCGGCAGCATTGAATATCAGGATTTGTAATCCGATAAAATCGTGATTTGCAAGTGTTTATAGACGATATAACCGGATTACAAATCCTGATATTATCTTCAGGCGGATTGCAAATCCGCCTAAACATTCTTGGCGTGTCATACTCGGAACTTATGCATTCACGTTACGAGTTGTTTGCCGACTGAACATTCTTGGCGTTGTTTGCCCTCCGCACGTCTACCTACGGTTTCGCAAAGAAGGGGAACATTCTTGGCGTAGCGGCGCTTGTAAGCTTCGTTAGGAAAAAATGGATGGGTATCAGTTCACCAACATCATTTTTTCAGCCTGAAAATGTTCAGCGAGAAGGCAGGGATTTCCACATCAATCCCGTTCCCTTCCACATCTATTCGTTCTTCGACAGGGAACACATTCGTGGGGGCATCGAGGCTGTTCTCATCGGCACCGCTGGCAGAAGACAACCTGATGAGCCTACCGTCCTTGGCGTTGAAGTTCCCCAAGTCCAGATGAACCATGGAATGCTGGTCGCCAGTGTTGGCCACCTTGACAATCATCTCCCCAGTATTATCATCCATCTGTGCATTGGCAAAGAAGCCATAGGCCGAATTCACCCTCAGACGGGTGTCGAAGAGCAATTCGTCATCAAGCCAGCATTTCACGTTTTCTCCATCCACCTGGACCCGTACATCATACCAACGGCCGGTCTCCACGCGCCCGCGCTTGATGGCCGTTTGCAGCTTGTCACCATAAATCACCTGTTCGATGGCGTGCTGGGTGTTGCCCCATCCGCCAATGTTGAGCCAGCAATAATTGTTCTCATCCTGATAGTTGAACACGATGATGAAGCCCTCACGGCCACCATCCTTGCGTGCTTTCAAGTTTAGCTCATAGCGGTTTCCTTCCACCATGCTTTCATCCAAGAAAATCAAAGCCTCTCCCAGACCTTTCTGACTGACGATGCCGCCATCCTTGCTCCAGTCACCACCCAAGGCGTTTCCACTTTTGCCTGCTTCCACCAAAGGCTTGCCATTCACCGTGACATCCTTCAGTTGGAAGGAAGATTGTGCGGCCCAAGTGGCATATCCGAACCTGCTTGACTTCGGCGTAATGTTGACGCGGGCACTGTAAGGATAGGGGTTGTCGACAACGACGGGAAGGCTTTTCGTCCCCACGTTCTCTGCCATCAAACGTTGGACATAATAGGACGGGGTGCCCATGGCCCTGGAAGAATTGAAACGAATCATATCGGGTTGCCACGCCACATTGTTCTCATTGACGAAGATGGGGGCATAACTGGCCATCTCCACCACGTCGCCGTTGTTCTCCATACCCATCATGAAGACGGCTTCCCCAAGGGCGGCGTTGAGCGAACCCAGTTTGCCAAAGCCTTGAGTCACGGCATATTCACCACAATAGACCTTGGCGCCTCCACGAGGATAGGTGTCGTATTTGTGATAGTTGTCAGAGAACCATCCCGGACTGCGATAGTAATGCTCGTCGACCAACTCCACGCTCTCGTTGCTCCCCCATTTGGGATTGTCGTCACCCCACGCCACCACGTTGCCGATGAGGTGCATGTTGGGGTATTTGGCCAACACCGCGTCTTTGAAGAGTTTGAAGCGGTCGTAGTACCTGTCGCTCTGCTGACGCGGGTCGGGTTGGTTGTTTTCGTTGCCGATTTCAAGGTATTCGATGTTGAACGGCGCCGGGTGTCCGTTGCGTGCCCTCATCGCGCCATATTTGGTAGTCACATCGCCATTGGCATATTCCAAGGCGTTCAGACATTCGTCAATCCACGGCTGGAGTTCATCAACGGGTGTCACCCCTCCGTGCCAGATACCCACATTGACGACGAAGAGCGGTTTGGCCCCAAGGTCCTCCGCCAACTGCAGGTATTCATGGAAGCCCAGCCCGTCGGTGGTGCGGTAGCCCCAGTTGACATTCCTATGTCCCTCTCTTTCCTCGATGGGACCGATGGTCCTATCCCACCGGAAGGCATTGTCGGGCGACTCCTGCCCTTCCACGAAGCAGCCTCCGGGGAAACGCATGAACTTCGGCCTCAAGTTGTAGAGCATCCATGCCAAGTCGGGCCGGCATCCGTTCTCCCGTCCCTTGAAGGTAGGCGGGAAGAGCGACACGACATCCAGGCAGATGGTGCCCTTGCCATCCATCACGAGGACGAACTGCGCCTTGGGGTCGTTGTCGTTGGCCTTCAAGGTGGCAGTGTATTTGGTCCATTTCTTGGTCAGTTGGACATCCAAAGGTGTCTCTGCATAGACCTTCTCACCTTGCCCATCAGAGAGGCAGGCTTTGAGATGCCCCTTGAACTTTCCTTTCGCCCAAAAGGAGAGTTGATAGGTGCGTCCCTGGACGGCATTGATGCCCCAGAATCCTTCATTCACCAAACACACCGGGGCGTTGGGTGTTGCGTCGATGGTCATTTCCAAAGCCTGGTGTTGCTTGTCATTGAGCAAGTCCTTGTTGATGACCTTTGTGGCTAGAGTAGCACCTGGTGAAGCATAGGTGCTCCACGTCGGCGTGGCGTCAGCAGCATCCTCGAAGGAGCGGTTGGAAATCAATTCTGCATACAATCCTCCGTCGGCGGCGTGGTTGATATCCTCGAAAAAGATGCCATAGAGCATGTCGCTCACCGGGGTGGCTTTTCCAGCATCATCCACACGGACATTGATTTGTGCAAGGCATGTCATGGCAGACAGCGCGCATGCCATGAAAGTGAAAATACGGGTCTTCATCATTTTCAATTTTCAATCTTCTTCAATCTTTCACCTTGATATATACGGCATCAAAGGCGGTATGTGCACCGAAACAGCCAGTGGTTTCCCAGTCGGTGACAGTAGAGAGGACAACGAAGCGTGGGAAGAATAACGCCTTGAAGCCATACCCGCACTCGTTGACATCATTATAAACAAACTGGTTGCCATGGAGCACGGCAGGTCTTCCTTGCTCGCTCTTCCCTTCAGCAATGTTCCCCGGCACGTTGGATACGTCAAAATGGACACGGTTCTTTCCGGCGGCTCGGAAGGTGACCGTCCCTCCCATCATATCTTCGTATCCGGTATGATAAAACGAGTACCGATACTCATGACCGATTTTACCTGGGTCCTCTGGAGTGAGTTTTCCACCATACGACTTGGGGAAGGCGATGCTGCGCATATTGGTGAAGGCCATGCTTTTCTCCGTGCGAGGATTGGTCCATTCGCCCGTCATACGGTTTCCTTCCAATTTGATGCTCAAGGAACCAGTGATTGTGCCATCACTCTGATATTCATTCAAAATATAGGTGTCATTGCTGTTATGTTCCCCCACAATGAGGATCTGTGCAGGATTCTTGGCTTTCGGGTAATAAATGGCCCCAGCCACGATTTTGTCTGCATTCTCCTCGAATGCGACCCTGACAGCTGTTTTCCCGTCAAGTTTTCCTTCGAAAGCAACTTGACGCACAATCTGCGCCTTCAAGCCCGTCAAGACGAGCATCATCACCATCAAGCAAAATGTTTTTTTCATTATTTTTAGGTTTTAGATGTGTATTCCGTTGGCGAAGATAATCATTTTTCATTAACAACACAAACATTCTTGCTAAAAAGACAAGAATTCTCCTAAATTTGCAAATCATGCCATAAGTCATTGCAAATCATTTTTTCATATTTTTTAAGTTTCTGCTGATTTGTCCTAATGAAAAAATGCCTACCTTTGTAGACTGCAAATTTTTCAATGTTCACAAGACACTACCCTTTGGGATACCAACTGCAATTTTGAAGGAAGGATATAATCTGTAAAAATGAGACGAATCAACTATTATTTTGTTGTGCTGCTTGTTGCGGCACTTGCGATACAAAGTTTCAAAACCTATGAGAATGTGGGTGATGACCCATTGGTGGTGAAGCGACAGCAGTGTGTGTTGCAGAGAGTCAAACACCATGTGACAAATAGGCCGTATGACAGAAGTGTGGCCATCGATGTGCCCGTCAGGGGAAACAAGGTACTGGTGGATTCGGTCATCACATTCTTGAACAAGTCTTTGTATAAATTCTTCGAGTCAACCAACGAGGAGCATCTTGCTTATGACGCCGTGGCCACTACCGATGCACGTCATCTTCTGTCTCATTATAATAAAGCATATCGTAAATGGTATAAGAACGACAGATCTTATTTGAGCTGTGATTTCCTTGATGTGTTGATGGTGGCACAGACCAATGAATATGTCACCTACGAAAGCGACTGGTCTTATTGGGGAGAAGGCATTGAAACCTATCAGGAATGGACGACTTTCAGAAAGAGCGATGGAAGATGTCTTGGTGAGGTGATAAGTGACAAGAACCTTGTACGTTTTCTTACTGAGCACCCCGACAAGCAAGATGAAGTCATATGGGAGGATATGCAAAACAAACTGAAGAATGATGCCTTAAATGAGAATGTCGGACTGTTGAACGACTCGGTGGTGCACCAACACGTCTTTGCCCATGGCATTTATGAATCAACGAAATATGACTTGAAAACCATCCTGCCTTATCTTTCCAAAGAGGCACAGGCTATGGTAAAAGGAAACTGAAAGACAACTCATCGGGGGTGATTGGAAGATTGTAGAGGAGAGTGCCCCCCTCACTGACAAGAACCTCAAGAAGATGAAGAATAAGAAGTGATATCGTACAGTTGTCATCACGAACGCGGTTCTTGCATGCATAGACTACCTAAGGGATAACAGAAACCATATAAAATAAGTAATTGACATTTATGATTGACACATATACCATATTTTCAAGAACTACTCAGTCATTCTTGCTTGGTTTTCTGTCTTGCGTGATGTTCTGCTCATGCGGTCCAAGTAAGGATGAAAGAGCTTTAGAGGTATTTTGCAGGACGGAAGGACCTCAATTGTCGAACACTTGGGATGATTCTGATGTCGGCAAGAAAGATTGCTATTTCTATGGAAATAGCATCTACCTTTATAGCATCTTAGTTAATACCGATAAAGACATCATTAATTTGTATTTTGACACTCCCCTTGACGAACTTACGAGTCAATTGAAAGAATTGTTCGCGGTCAGAGGGAAAGAACTCCTTTTGGACATGGCATCATCTAACAAACGGTTTAAGATTGTTCTCAGACAAACCCAAAAAGTAGGATATGATTTGGTTATAATAGTCAAATATGATGAAGTCATAACATTTGACAAGTCAACCATTTCAACATGGAATATAAAATGAAGATTACATATGCGTAAAACGACAATGGGACATAAAGTCCGCTCATTTGCTTTGTTTGTTCTGCTGGCAATAATATGTTTTAAAGGCAAGTATATCATTTGCGGCTTATGTTCAGTTGCCGCCCAAGTAGGATTATGGATTGAGCCTTTGGGGCTTGATACAGAAAACATGCACCTTCCTACGACTGCATTGTTCTTCTGGCTACCAATATTCCTCATTCTAACGTTAGTTTTTACTATTCAAGCGAAAAAAAGAAAATCCTGGAGAAAGACATATTATGCACTTTTGTGTCTTGTCCTTGGTGTTTGGAGTACATTCATCGGGATGAAGTCGCTATGGTACTATGGGGAAAAATACTCTGAAGGCTATTGGATTTTCAGTAAAAGTAATCATACATTATTTGAAGAAGAACGTTTTGGTGCTCGTAATTTTTTCGGAGTCGTAGTCATTCCTGCTGAATATGAGTCCATGCGCCGCTTTGAGAATGGATATAGCATAGTGGAAAAAGGCGGTTTATGGGGAGCCATAGACAAGGATCAAAAGGTCATCATTCCCGTCGAACATTCGAACCCTAATTGGGTCGAAAATACTTTATATGGAATACCTTTTTATGACTGACATCGTTGCATAACTGATGATGAAGCAACATCGTGTTTTCATAAGATGTTAATGTAATATATTGAAAGCATGAAAGGCAAAAGTGATGACGCTTTTTGCAAGTCAAAATGCAGTTATTGCATACAGAAACCGAATGATGGACAGAAGTTTCCCTCCCTTTGGTGGGCGTTTTTTGATGATTTATTTTATTGTCTTTTAGCAACATACATATCATATGTCATTCAAGAAGCCTTGTCAAGCTGTTCAAGAGCGTCGATCATGACATAGTATTTTCCGAGAGTTTTCTCGTCGAGGTACTCCATCACATAGCATGCCGTATTGTTGCCCTCGAACACCTCGTTGACGTCAACGATATGTAGTGTTCTTGCAGATCTGGTTGAGCCGCCTGGCCCCATCGCCATGGTGGAGTCGCGCTTTGCACCGTGTTCAAACTGATAGCACATCGCCATTCCCGCAATGGCCCCGACATTGTCCTGCTTGGCGGCAAGGACCCAGAATTGCAGGGCTTTCTCATAATCTTGCTTGAGGTTTCCATAACCATAGTACAACCATTTTGCCACGGTGTTCTGCGCCTCGGCGTCGCCCTGGTTGGCCTTCTCAATTATGACGGCAATGGAATCCTTCTTCTCTGTTTTGTTCTTCCATCCTTTCTCTAGCATGGCGGTTGTCGAATTGACAGCCGCCAAGACACATGCACACTGGCAGTATCAAAACGTGAGGAAATAGGAAAGTGCAAAAAGTCATTTGGGAAAAAGTATGGCAAAATGACAAGTTTTTCAAATAACAATGACTAACTTTGCACGTCGATTCCAAAAGATGTCAACAACACTTTGATGGAACACGCGACGATGCATCACAACCGACTATTAATTGAACGCAATGTTATCTTACCACATAAGACGCAAGATTTTGTCTCTCATATTTTTGGCACCAGCCTTGACTATATTGGCTGATGATGGGAAATTGACAGGCACGGTGATTGGCACGGCCGAATCGGTGGACTATTCCACTTCTCGAAAATCTACAATCATCAACACCCGCGAGATGGCCTTCGATGGTGATTTGAACACCTTCTTCGCCTCGTGGGAGCGCAGTTACACCTGGACAGGTTTGGACCTGGGCAGCCCGCATGTCATCACCAAGGTGGGTTGGTCACCTCGCAACGACGGTCAGGGTGAAGGGCGCGTGGTATTAGGCGTTTTCGAAGGCTCCAACCGCAAGGACTTCCTGGATGCGTTGCCACTCTACATCATCAAGGAGAAAGGCACAATCGGCGTAATCTCCCATGCAGATGTCGATTGTTCCGCCGGCTTCCGCTATGTGCGCTATGTCGGTCCCTCCGATGCCCGTTGCAACATCGCCGAACTGGAATTCTACGGTCATCCCGGCGAAGGCGACAGCACCCACCTCAGTCACATCACCAACCTCCCCACGGTGAGCATCCACACACTCGACGGCAGGATACCTTACGACAAGGTGACCGAGATTCCCTCCCTGATCACCATCATCGGCGACGATGGTGTGGACGTGCTGGCCGAACCGGGAGGCGTACGCGAACGCGGCAACTATTCACGTTCCTTCCCAAAGAAGCCCTACCGCATCAAGTTCGACAAGAAGCAACATGTGCTCGACGCCCCCGCCAAGGCGAAGAAATGGACACTCATCAACAACTACGGCGACAAGACCCTGATGCGCAACCTTCTTGCTTTCGAACTGAGTCACCGCATGGGGATGCCCTACACCCCCTACGGGCGTGCCGTGGACGTGTTGCTCAACGGTGAATACAAAGGCTGTTACCAATTGTGCGACCAAGTATGCGTGGGCAAGAACCGTGTGGACATCACGGAGATGACCCCACAGGACGTTTCGGGAAGCGCCCTCACAGGAGGTTATTTCTTTGAAATCGACGCCTATGCCGACCAAGAGATGTCCTGGTTCCAATCCTCACAAGGCAACCCCGTGACCATCAAGTCGCCCGACGAGGACTCCATCGTCACCGTGCAGCACAACTACATCAAGAACTATTTCAACAAGATGGAAAGCCAGTGGAAGAACTACCTTGACCTGAACACCTTCCTCCGTCATTTCCTGGTGGGTGAGCTTTCCGGCAACACCGACACCTATTGGAGCGTGTTCATGTACAAGGAACGCGACGACGACATTGTGTACACCGGACCCGTGTGGGATTTCGACCTGGCCTTCGAAAACGACGAGCGCACCTATCCCGTCAACTCCAAAAGCGACTACATCTACCGCAGCGGTGGCAGTTGCGCAGGCAGGATGCGTAATTTCGTCGACCGCATCGTCATTTCCGACGCCTCCGCACGTGCACGGTTGGTGGAGATTTGGGACGAGGCGCGTCAAGCCGGTCTTTGCAAGGAGAGCCTCGTGGCCTGTGTCGACTCCTTGGAAGCAGAACTGTCACAGTCGCAGGAGTTGAACTTCCTCCGCTGGCCCATCATGCGGACGAAGGTTCACCAGAATCCGAAGATATGGGGCAACTACACCAAGGAAGTGCAGAATGTGCGACGCTTCATTGGAGAGCGGGTAGATTGGATGGACAAAAGGTTAGGCTATACCTTCACACCTAATGATATCACCGAGGTCTCCCTCGACGACAAAGCATCTTCCGCTGGCTCCATCGACTTCACCAAGCCCTATGAAGTCTTCACACTCTCTGGCATGGCCTGCGGCAACAACCTTGAAGGTTTGAGCCATGGCATCTATATCGTGCATCAAGGAGGGAAGAGGGCGAAGATTAAGATTGAAAATTGAAGATTGAAGATTGAAGATTGAAAATTGAATTTTTGGAGCAGCGAGAGCAGAGTCAAGCTTGCTTGGACTCTGCCGAGTCGCGACAAAAATCAGCGAAGCTAAAATTGAATTTTTGGAGCAGCGAGAGCAGAGTCAAGCTTGCTTGGACTCTGCCGAGTCGCGACAAAAATCAGCGAAGCTAAAATTGAATTTTTGGAGCAGCGAGAGCAGAGTCAAGCTTGCTTGGACTCTGCCAAGTCGCGACAAAAATCAGCGAAGCTAAAACTGAAAATTGCCATGTCCATACCTCGCTGAAAACCGCTAAAAACCAACAATAACGTAAAAAATTCTGATTAATTGTTAGAATTACACCTCTATATTTCATCCACTTTTTTATTTTTAGCGATTTTAGCAACCATTTGAATGACAGTCTATTATCACAAAATATAATAAGCTGTCATCCACTTTTTCCATCAAGAGGTGTTTCAAGTAGTTTCTTTTTTTCTATCTTTGCAAAAGCAAGAGCGAAGACAGGCTGCTCTTTGGCAATCCAAGCAAGCTTGATTGCTCTCGGTTTGCACTATCCAACCTACCCACCTATCTATAGCATTTAATTCTAACTTAATACTTAAACATTATCGTATGAGATTAAAAAAGTTTACATTCTTGCTGTTGTCATTGATGATGATATCAGCAACTGCCCTTGCGCAGAAGCGGGTGTATTCCGGCCAGGTTATCGATAGCCAGGATGAACCCATTATCGGCGCTTCTGTGGTACAAAAGGGCACTTCGAACGGTGGTGTGACCGACATTGACGGAAGGTTCAGTGTTTCTGTCGACGAAGGTTCCACCTTGGTTGTTTCCTACATTGGCTACGCCACCCAGGAAGTGAAAGCCTCCGACGGATTGCGCATCGTTTTGCAAACCGACCAGGAAATGCTCGACGAGGTCGTGGTCATCGGTTATGGTGTCCAGAAGAAGAGCGTCGTCACCGCCTCCATCGCCAAAGTGACCGCCGAAGACCTTGAAGGCACGGCCCCCGTGCGTATGGACAACGCACTGAAGGGTCTGGCTTCCGGCGTGACCGTCACCTCCTCCTCCGGCCAGCCCGGTGCTGCCGCTCGTGTGCGCGTGCGTGGCGTGGGAACCATAACCAATAGTGAGCCCCTCTACATCGTAGATGGCATGCCCATCGAGGGAGGACTCGACTACCTCAACCCTAACGACATCGCCTCCATCGAGGTGTTGAAAGACGCCGCCTCAGGCGCTGTCTATGGTGCCCGTGCCGCCAACGGTGTCATCATCGTCACCACGAAGACCGGAAAGGTCGGCACCACCCGTGTGAACTACGACTTCTCCTATGGATGGCAGAGTCCATGGAAGAAGCGCGACGTGCTTAATGCCAGCGAATATGCCGTAATGATGAACGAAGGCCGGGTGAACGCCGGCATGGCACCCATCTACCCTGACCCCTACTCCTTCGGTGAGGGAACCAACTGGCAAGAAGAAGTGTTCAACGACAACGCCCCCGTGGTAAACCACCAACTCAGCATCAGCGGTGCGAGCGACAAACTCAACTACCTGCTCAGCGCCGGATACTACACCCAGGAAGGCATCATCGGCGGCAATTACAACCGTTCGAACTATGAGCGCCTCACCCTCCGCGGCAATTTCGGAGCCAACATCTTCGACCACTCCCAGGAGCGCAACTTCCTCAACAACCTGAAACTCACCGCCAATGTCTCCTACGCCCGCATCAAGAGCAAGGGCGTGGATGTCAACTCTCAATGGGGTTCGCCCCTTGGCTCGGCCTTGGCGCTGTCGCCCATCCTCACTGTCTATGACCCCAACCCCGAGGCACAGTTGGAACTGTACAAGAACAACATCGACTACACCCCCATCTACGACTCGCAAGGTCGCCTGTTCATGGTGCCCGGCACGGAATACAACGAGATGGTGAACCCCATCGCCTCCCTCTCCCTTCCCGGTTCCCAAGGATGGAGCCACAAGTTCGTGGCCAACTTCTCCGCCGAACTCCAATTGTGGGACAATCTCAAGTTCCGTTCCTCCTACGGCGCCGACCTCTCCTTCTGGGGCAACGACGGCTACACCAAGTTGTTCTACCTCTCAGGCAACAACAAGGCCACCCGCACCAGTGTCAATTCCAACAGCGACCGTGGCACCGTATGGCAGATAGAGAACGTGCTGAGCTATGACAAGGTAATCGGCAAGCACTCCTTCGCCATCATCCTCGGCCAAAGTGCCAAGCAAAGCAGAGGCTACTTCCTTGGCGGCACCGCCTCCAACATGATGGATCCCAATGGTTCAAAACCCTATATCAACTACACTTATGGCGTGGGCACCCCCGTCACCATCGACACCCATGAGTTGATCTACACCGACGAGAACGGCAAGGCGCAGACGGTGAACGTCTATGACGGCTACACCACCAACATCAGCATCTATGGCGGCAAGAACCCCTACGCCACCATCTCCTCCCTCTTCGCCCGTCTCAGTTACAACTACGATGAGCGTTACATGTTCCAAGCCACCGTGCGTCGTGACGGTTCGAGCCGTTTCGGTTCCAACAACCACTACGCCACCTTCCCCTCCTTCTCCCTGGGATGGAACATCACCAACGAACCTTTCATGAAAGACCGTCTGTCATGGCTCAACTCCTTGAAGGCCCGCCTGTCATGGGGCAAGAACGGCAATGAGAACATCGGCAACTTCCGCTACACCGTGATGACAGTCAGCGGCAACAACTACATTTTCGGCAGCAACACCAACACCACCGGTGTGAAAGCCAGCGGCCTGCCCAATCCCGACCTGAAATGGGAAGAGAGCGAGCAGTTGGACTTCGGTCTCGACTTCGGTTTCTTGAGGAACGCCCTCACGTTCACCGTCGACTACTACAAGAAGACCACCAAAGGCATGCTGATGGAGATGAACATTCCTTCATATGTGGGCGAGTCGAAGCCCATCGGCAACGTAGGCGAGATGGAGAACTCTGGTGTGGAAATGGAAGCCATCTACAAATTCCATATCAACGACTTCAACTTCCGCATCGGCGGCAACCTCACCTATTTGAAAAACAAGTTGATAGAATACGGCAACGAGACCGGTTGGGCCAACTACGACTCCTTCCAAGGCGCAGGCACCATCTCCCGTGCCCAGAACGGCAAGCCCTTCCCCTACTTCTATGGTTACAAGACCGACGGCGTCTTCCAGAACCAGAATGAAATCGACGCCTATCAGAATGCCTCCGGTGAGAAGATACAACCCAATGCCGTGGCAGGTGACGTCAGGTTCGTCGATATCAACGGCGACGGCAAGATCACCGACGACGACCGCACCGACATCGGCAACGGCATGCCCGACTGGACCTTCGGCCTCAACCTCAGTGCAGGTTGGAAAGGCTTCGACTTCAGTATGATGCTCCAAGGCACGATGGGCAACGACATCTTCGATGCCACCCGCCGCACCGACATCTCCACCGTCAACCTTCCCTCGTGGATGCTCGCCCGTTGGACCGGCGAAGGAACGAGCAACAAGATTCCGAGATTCGCCCTTGGCGACAGTCAGAACTGGCAGTCGAGCGACCTCTATGTCTATGACGGCAGTTACATGCGCCTGAAGAACATACAGTTGGGCTACACGCTCCCCGCGAGCATCACCAAGCATCTCCTCCTCTCCTCGCTTCGTTTCTATGTGTCAGGAGAGAACCTGCTCACCTTCACCAAGTATCATGGATTCGACCCGGAAATCTCTTCCACGACGACCTCACTCGGTGTCGACTACGGTGTATATCCGCAGGCCCGTGTCTGGACTGTCGGCGTCAATATCGCATTCTAACATATAAAGGACTACCATTATGAAAAAATACAATTATATTCCCGTAGCCCTGCTTGCTGCAGCCCTTACCCTGACCACCAGCTGCAAGGACAGCTTCCTCGAAGTGGAGTCGCCCACGCAGGACTTCATCGACACCTATTTCACCAACGACGAGCACGTGCAAGAAGCCCTCGTCGCCGCTTACGACCCATTGGAGTGGCCCGATTGGGGTGCCGGACCACACGCCCAGTACAACCCGGTGAACATCATGAGCGACATCATGGCCGACCAAATCTGGGTTGGCGGTGCCGACAAGACCGACAACCAGTTCTGGCACTTGATGATGAACTACGAAGCCCTTCCCACCAACTGCATGATCTGGTTGTGGGATGCCGCCTACAGTGGTGTGAAGCGCAGCAACGACGTCCTCACCTACATCGGTTGGGCCGGAGAGAAAATCACCCCGCAAAACGCCGCCTCCTACGAAGCCCAGGCACGCGTGCTCAGGGTGTTTTACTACACCTGGCTTTGGAAGTTCTGGGGCAACATCCCCTATTACGAGACCAACCTGAACTCCCCCTACCTGGCCGAGCAAATCACCGCCGACGAAGTCTACAACCACATCATCGCCGACCTGGAGGGAGCCATCGGTCTCAACGCACTGCCCATGAAGTCATCGTCAGAGAATTATGGTCGTGTGACCAAGGCCATGGCCTACATGCTCTATGCAGAAATCGTGATGTACCAGAAAGACAGCGGCCGTTACGCCAAGGCTTTGCAATACATGGAAGAAATCATCAGTAGCGGCAACTACGCCCTTCTCGACGACTACGCCGGCATTTTCAAGGAAAGTGGTGAATGGAGCGTTGAGTCGATATGGGAAATCAACTACAAGGACGACGGCGCCTACCGCTCATGGGGTTCTCCTCTGAACGCCGGTGGCACAGTGCTTCCACGCCTCATCAGTCCCAATGGATGGGCCGACGGCACCGACGGCCATGACAACGGTTGGGGATTCGCCCCTGTCCGCCAGTCCACATACGACATGTATGCCGATGGCGACACCCGCCGCGACGCCACCTGTTGGAACGCAGCAGCCGTAGGCAGTTACAAGCCCCGCTACCAGGATACCGGCCTCTTCCTTGAGAAGTATGTCGCCCACACCGGCGACAACAAGGACCAGATAGCCGACGGTGACCTGAACTGGAACAACAACCTCCGCATCTACCGTTTCTCCGAGGTTCTGCTCAACGCAGCCGAACTCTTGCTAAAAACCGGAGGCAACGCTTCCAAGGCCGCCGACTACCTGAATCGCGTGCACCATCGCGCCGGCCTGACCGACAACGTTGCCGCCACCGAGGACAACATCCTGCAGGAGCGCGCATTGGAGTTCGTTGGCGAAGGCAAGCGCTACTGGGACCTCATCCGCACCGGCAAGGCATCCACCGTGCTCGTTCCCGACGCATTCGGCTATCGCACAAACAGCTGGTCTGAGAGCAAGAAGTATCTGCCCATCCCGCAGAACGAGATTGACGCAGCCCAGGGTACATTAACTCAAAACAACTATTAATCCGACGATGATCATGAAGAATATAGCAAAACATATCGGTTGCATCCTGATGGCTGGCCTGGCTCTCGCCGCCTGCTCGCCCGACGACTATGCAGGCCTCGATCCCAACGGCATTCCCAACGCCTCCGATGCAGACATCACCATGGAGCTGGACCAGGAAATCAACCAGGTGACCTTGAAGCTCAACAACACCGCCCAATATCCCGTGTGGATAGTCGACGGAAAGACCTATTCCACACGCAACCCATACAAGAAGATTTATGCCAACTCCGGCGACTACTCCGTGGAATACCGTGTGGGCAACCGCAACGGCATCAGTGACGGGAAAGGCGTGAAAACCTTCCATTTCAACAACTCCATCGTCGACTTCTCCGGCTACATCACCCGCATGGCAGGTGCAGAGGAAGGCGGCAAGCAATGGTACATCGCCAGCGCCGAAGCCGGGCACATGGGTTGCGGGCCTTCGGGCACCGACGGCACCGAATGGTGGTCGGCCGCACCCAACGACAAGGCCAACTTCGGTGTGTATGACGACGTGGTGACCTTCATGCCCAACGGCACCTATGTCTATGACCCAGGCGAGGGCGGCACGATGTATGTGAACAAGGAAGCCAAGTCGTTTGCCGAGACCAACAACGGCACGGCTGCCGAAGACGTGATGGTGAACGTGGACAAGCAACAGTCCTCCTATGAATTCACCGTCCAAGGCGACGACGTCTATCTCGTCCTCCCCGCACACACCCGCTTCCCCTACATCTCCAACGACGACCAGTGGAACACCCCGAAGTTCAAGATTGTTGACCTGAAACCCAAGCATATGGAGTTGGTCTACGACAACGGCAGCATCGCCTGGCACTTCATCCTCGTCACCGAGAAGAGCGCCAGCACAGAGGAGTTCAAGGGCTTCAAGTATGACAGCGATTGCAACATGTTCCGCACGGCACATTACACCAACACCTTCTGGTACGCCCCCGGATGGAACCAGATTGCCGACCCCGTGCAGACCGTCAACGGCAGCGCCTTCACCCTCGCCCTTCCCGAAGCAACCACCGACAAGTGGCAATGCCAGTACTTCTTCCACACCGACATGACCACCAACTCCTCCACCAACTATGACTTCTCCTGCGTGCTCAACTCCAGCAAGGACCACAACAACGTCACGGTGAAGGTTTGCGAGGAGACCGACGACGGACTGTTCTACTTCGATGAAGTCATCCAATTGAAAGCCTACGAGGACTATGTCTTCTACAAGAGCGACATACCAGGCAAGGACATCAACAGCGTGAAGATTGTCTTCGACTTCGGCGGCAACCAGGCAGGCACCGAGATGACCGTGCGCGACATCGTGCTCAAGGAGCATGGTTGCGACGATGGCACCTCGCTGCCCACGGAGAAGGAATTCAACGGCTACAATTACGACAACGCCTGCAACATGTTCCTTACGACACATTATACCAACACCTATTGGTATGCCCCCGGATGGAACCAGATTGCCGACCCGGTGCAGACCGTCAAGGGCAGCGCCTTCACCCTTGCTCTCCCCGAGGCAACCACCGACAAGTGGCAGTGCCAGTACTTCTTCCACACCGACATGACCACCAACTCCTCCACCAACTATGACTTCTCCTGCGTGTTCAACTCCACCAAGGACCACAACAACGTCACGGTGAAGATTTGCGAGGAGACCGACGACGGACTGCTCTACTTCGACGAAGTCATCCAGCTGAAAGCCTACGAGGACTATGTCTTCTATAAGAGCGACATGCCAGGCAAGGACATCAACAGCGTGAAGCTTGTCTTCGACTTCGGCGGCAACCAAGCAGGCACAGAAATCACAGTGCGCGACATCGTGCTCAAGGAGCATGGATGTGACGACGGCGCCGGCCAACCCGGCGAGACTCCCGGCGGCGGAGGCGACAACGTGATGGACTGGGACTACAACTCGGCCAACAACTTATGGAAGAGCGTTGATGCATCCGACTGCGAGATGTTCTATTACTACGCACCAGGATGGAACCAGTTGCCCAACCCCACGCTCACCCACAAGGGCGACAGTTACACCCTGCAACTCACGGAGGCCACGACCGACCAATGGCAAGCCCAGATGGCTTTCCGCACCAACCTTTCCGCCAATGCAGGCGAGACCTACACCTTCTGCTGCCTGATGACCCCCAACGTCGATTTGAACGGTGTGACGGTGAAGCTGACCCAGACAGGTGATGACAACAATTTCTTCTTTGCCGAGCGTGTCAACCTCGCCGCCTACGAAGACAACGTCATCAAGTTCAAGGCCAAGGCCTGTCCTGCCGACATGCCACAAATCAGCCTGTTCTTCGACTTCGGCGGCAACCCTGCCAACACAGAGGTGACCATCAGTAAGATTTATCTCGAAAAGAATTAGAACTATGAACAAAACGATGCTATACAGTGTCATTTTAGCTTGTCTCATCACTGTCGCCGGTTGCGGCGGCGGTGATGACGACAACAACTCCAAGGCTGCAGGCGAGATCACCTGCTCGCCCACAGAACTGACGTTTATCGCAGCCGGCGGCGAACTCCCTGTCAACGTGAAATCAAGCGGCGAATGGTCGGCCTATGCCAGCGACAGCTGGTTGACCGTCACCCCGCAAAGTTCGTTGGACAAGGTGGGCGTCCTCAAGGTGAAGGCCGAAGCCAACAACACCTACGACGAGCGCTTGGGCACAGTGACTGTGAAGACCGGCAATGTCCGCCAAGTCGTCAGCGTCAAGCAACCCGGCATCCCCCGTCCATCCGTCGACCCGTCGATACAGATCCCCGATGGTTACGAACTAGACTGGAACGACGAATTCAACGGCACCTCTCTTGGCATCGACTGGGTCCATGAAGTGAAGAATGCCGGATGGGTGAACAACGAAAAGCAGAACTATGTCAACGGCAACGGCGTGACCGCCGTAAGCGATGGCACCTTGAAGATTACGTGCAAGAAGGAAGACGGCAAAATCTATTCCGGCCGCATCTACGGCAAGAAGAGAACGGGATGGAAATATGGTTGGGTGGAAGCACGTATCAAGTTGCCCAAAGGCAAGGGCACCTGGCCCGCCTTCTGGATGATGCCCGTCAACGAGAGTGACGGTTGGCCCACCTGCGGCGAGATAGACATCATGGAAGAGGTGGGCTATCACCCCAACTACACCTCCTCATCCATCCACTGCAACAGTTACAACCATATGAAAGGCACGCAGAAGACCGCCGAGCGGTATACCGCTGGTGCAGAAGGCGAATTCCACGTCTATGCCTTGGAATGGACGGAGAACTACATCCAGACCTATGTCGATGGTAATCCACTGCTCCACTTCGACAACGACGGCAACGGCAACAAGAACACGTGGCCTTTCAACAAGGAGTTCTATGTCATCCTCAACCTCGCGTGGGGAGGCGACTGGGGCGGTGCACAAGGCGTGGATGAAAGCGCCCTGCCCGTAACTATGGAAGTAGATTACGTACGCGTATTCCACAAGAAATGAAAAAGTCAACAACTATCATCATCGTGACGATGCTTGCCTTGAGCCTGCACACCCAGGCCCAAGACAGGCGCGTCTATCTCGACGAGTCAGCCGACATCGAGACAAGGGTTGAGGACGCCTTGCGACGCATGACGCTTGACGAGAAGATTGCCATCATCCATGCGCAGTCCAAATTCTCGTCACCTGGCGTGAAACGCCTCGGTTTCCCCGACCTGTGGACCGACGACGGCCCCCATGGCGTGCGTCCCGACGTGTTGTGGGACGAATGGGAACAGGCCGGACAGACCAACGACTCTTGCGTGGCTTTCCCCGCCCTCACTTGCCTCGCAGCCACATGGAACCCCACCCTCTCCCGCGCTTATGGCGAAAGCCTTGGGGAAGAGGCGCTCTACCGCAACAAGAATGTGATGCTCGGGCCCGGCGTGAACATCTTCCGCACCCCGTTGAACGGTCGCAATTTCGAGTACATGGGTGAAGACCCATGGCTTGCCTCCCGCATGGTAGTGCCCTACATCCAAGGGCTACAGTCGAAGGGTGTGGCAGCCTGCGTCAAGCACTATGCGCTCAACAACGACGAGGAATACCGCCATCAGGTGAACGTCATCGTCAGCGACCGCGCCTTGCGTGAAATCTACCTGCCGGCCTTCAAGGCTGCCGTCACCGAGGGAAAAGCCTGGGCCATCATGGGTGCCTACAATCTGTACAAAAACCAGCACAACTGTCACAACGAAACCTTGCTCAACAAGATTCTGAAACAGGAGTGGGGCTTCGACGGCGTGGTGGTCAGCGACTGGGGTGGTGCACACAACACACTCGAAGCGGTGAAAAACGGTCTGGATTTGGAGTTTGGCACCTGGACCGACGGTTTGGCACAAGGCACCCACAACGCCTACGACAACTACTACCTTGCCCACCCCTACCGCCAACTCATCCTGCAAGGAAAGGTCGGCACGAAGGAGTTGGACGACAAGGTTCGCCGCGTGTTGCGCTTGATGTTCCGTTCCACTATGAACCGCCAACGGCCATACGGTTCATTATGCTCGGAAGACCATTATGCCGTTGCCAGGAAAGTAGGTCAGGAAGGCATAGTGCTGTTGAAGAACGACCGCGACGTACTCCCCATACGCCAAGGCGCCCGCGTGCTTGTGGTGGGTGAGAACGCCATCAAGATGATGACGGTCGGCGGCGGTTCCTCCTCATTAAAAGCCCAACACGAGATTTCTCCGTTGCAGGGGCTGCGAGAGCGTCTGGGAACTTCCGTGGACTACGCTCGCGGCTATGTGGGCGACATTTCGGGAGCTTACAACGGCGTGACCACCGGACAGGACCTGAGCGAGCAGAGGAGCCCTCAAGAACTCATCGCCGAGGCCGTGGAGAAGGCACGCAATGCCGACTATGTCGTTGTCTTCGGTGGTTTGAACAAGAGTGACTTCCAAGACTGCGAAGGACACGACCGCAAGGAATACGGCCTGCCCTATGGCCAGGACGCCCTCGTCGAGGCCCTTGCCGCTGTCAACAAGAACATCGTCTTCGTAGGCATCTCGGGCAATCCTTTCTCCATACCCTGGATTGACCGCGTCCCCGCGGTGATACAAGGATGGTTCCTGGGTTCCGAGGCAGGTCTCGCACTAGCCGACGTCCTCACAGGAGAAACATGCCCGAGCGGGAAACTACCTTTCACTTGGCTGGCGAAACTCGATGACTGCGGCGCCCACGCCACAGGTTCGTATCCCGGTGTATGGCGTGCCGACCATCAGGTCATCGACGAGGAATACAAGGAAGACATTTTTGTGGGCTACCGTTGGGCCGACAGTCGAAAGGTGAAGCCACTCTTCCCCTTCGGCCACGGCTTGTCATACACCACCTTCAGCATCGGCAACGTGACGGCAGACAAACGTGAACTTACAGTCAACGACTCCCTCACGGTCACCGTCACCGTGTCCAATACCGGCAAAGTGTCTGGCGCCACCACCGTTCAGCTCTACATCTCCGACAAGAAATGTTCTTTGCCACGTCCGGAGAAGGAGTTGAAAGCATTCCAAAAGGTGTTCCTCCAACCCGGCGAGCAGCGTAATGTAAAACTCACCATCGGCCGTGACGCCCTGAGTTTCTATGACGACCGCAGCCAGCAATGGACGGCCGAACCAGGAGACTTCGAAGCCTTGGTGGGTTTCTCTGCCGGCGACATCAAATCGAAAGTAAAGTTCAAGTTGAAATAAATTTAGGTTTTTTAAGTGCATAGGACAACAAGTCCCAATTCACCGAGGGCGACAGTGGTCGCCCTCTTTTTTTGTTGGTGCCAACGAACATGCTTGGAGTATCTGCCACAATGACTATCCGTGAAGGATGGAGCAAGTGTGAATCTTGGTTTCCTTGTCGTAGTTGATGCCGACGAGAAGCAGGTTGTCGACATATTGCGCCACTTTTGCCGGATATTGCTTGCGCAGTATCTGGTCGATGGCGGAGTCGGCATCACGGTTGTATTTCAACTCCAGGACGATGGCAGGAGAGTCAACATTCTTGCGCGGGATGAGCACGAGGTCGGCGAAGCCTTTTCCCGAAGCCAGTTCCCTATGTATGACATAGTCTTTGCGGGCATAGAAGTAGGCTATGGAGAGCACGCACGCCAGGGAATTCTCGTTGTTGTAAGAGAGGATGCTCGTATGCTCATCGTGAGCGGCATCCACCCCCCTCGCCACTGCCTCGCAGTCGCCATCGATAGTGGCCTGGAGCAAATCCTCCGACTGCTGCAAGCTCTTGATGACATTCGTCCAATTGGTGTTCTCCACGGCATTCTCCATCTCGCCCACCACCTCGTAGTTGGGGATGAAGCATTCCTCCTTGTGCCAGTCGTAACCGAGGTAGCCCAAATGGATGAGCACGGTGAGTACGTCATCGCGGCTCCTTATGACCGACATGTCATTCTGGAACTTGGTGGTTTTCACCTTCACCCTTCCCCCTGCCAGCATGCGGATGATGTAATCCTTCAACCCCTCGAAATTCATCTGGATGTAATTGGCCACGGCATCGAAGGCCCCCGTTGAAGCCCAGTAACTCTTGCAACGATGGCGTGTGACGGCCTGCATCACTGAGTTGGGATTGAACATCGAGAGTTCATCACCAATCTGATACCCATCGTACCATTTTGTCAATTCGTCAAAATCAGCATCATATTTCTCTGCCAAAGCCTTCACTTCCTCTTTGGTGAAACCGAAAAATTGGCTCATATTTCCAGGTTCCACCATGGAGTATTCGATGAAGTTGTTCAGCGCGGACTCCGTCTTATACTTCTTCACAGGGAGGATGCCGGTCATATATACACCAGCAAAAACGTTCATTGTATTACCTCCTTTAAACATCCGACGCAACCAATTGACATAATTGTCCATAGCTGACATTCCAGATTTGAACTCCCGGCAGATGGCATCCCACTCGTCAATGATGAATATAAACTTTTCGCCTGTCGCTGCAGCGATGCGAATGAGACATTCCATCAAGTCGCCTTCTTCCCTCACTTTTACATCAGGATAGGAATCAAGGAGATCTGCTTTCAACTCTGCGTCAATCATTCTCACGATGTCATCATTATGGCAGCGTGTCACAAAGTCGGACATATCCAGATTGATCACGGGGTATTTATTCAAATGCTTCTCAAACGATGGATGGGAGGCAATCTCCAGGTCTTCAAACAATGAGCGAGAGTCGACAGAGTGATCGTAATAGGCACAAAGCATCTTCGCCGCCATCGACTTGCCAAAGCGTCGGCAACGAGTGACACAACTAAAACACTGTTCAGTAAAAAGTGTCTTGTTGATGATGGCTATCAGTCCCGATTTATCGACATATTCACTATTGCGTGCCCTTCGGAACCCCTCATTACCTACATTGATGTATATACCCATGGTCTTTCGAGTTTCAAAATCGATAGCAAAGATAATTGATTTTCACCAAACATCAAAAGAAATTCATATAATTAATGAGCGGCGCCTCAACAATAAAAACAAAAAAAAGGATTTTTTTGTTTTGTATTGTCTTCGGCTTGCACTATCTTTGTACCCATATTGCAACTACCATATGTAACAAAAAATGCGTAAGCTCCTCATATTTTTCTGTCTTGTATTGTCCATTCCGGTTTTTTCTCAAGAAAAAGAGTTGTCCCGACTATTGGAAGAAATCGATGCAGCCATCACACAATCGCCAGATTATGTTGGCAAGCGTGAGGCACGAATCACCGAAGCCCGGAACGCATATGCCTCCGCACGTCAGACTGCGGCAAAATATGAATCAGCCCTGCTGCTTTATGAACTCTACCGACCCTTTGTCAGCGACTCCGCCATTTTCTTTTTACGTGAAGGCATACGCCTTGCCGACGAGATGGGCGACCGTTCCGAGGGAGTACGCTGCCGCTCTCTGATGGCATTGCGCTGCTCCAACATCGGCATGTATGACGAAGCACTCCTTACACTCGACAGCATCAACATCGATGGACTAAGCAAAGAGGCCCTTGGAGAATACTACCGAGCGAGGAACAACGTCTATAACGAACTGGCCTACTACACCCACTTGGACAATATGCGCGACCATTACTACCAGCAGGCCGGTCATTATGAGCAACTGATGTTTGAGACACTCCCACCCGACGACCCAGACTGTTTTGCCCATCGTGAGTTGGCTTTGAATGGCAAAGGCGACTTGGATGCGGCGTTAAAAGTGAATGACGATTGGATGAAGACCGTGCAACCGGGGAGTCATCCCTATGCCCTCGTCACCCTCTACCGCTATCTCGACTTCAAGGCAAAGGGCGACTCATTGGAGATGATGAAATGGCTCTGCGAGTCGGTGCTTGCTGACGTGCGCAACGGCGTGATGGACCAAGGGTCGATGTGGGAGTTGGCCAACCAACTGATGCTCCAAGGCGACATCGACAGGGCCTACCGCTACATCAGTTACACAAGCGACTGCGCCGGGCGATATGGCTCTCGCCAACGCCAATGGCAGATTTCCCCCCTGCTCAACGAAATTGCAAAGAACTACAAGGCGAAGAGCGAGCGCACCACGCACCAACTATGGATTATGCTATGTGCCATCAGCGTTCTCGGTGTGTTGCTTCTCGGCCTACTCTTCTTCCTCCACAGAAGAAACCGTCAGTTGGGTGTGGCACGTAACGCCCTCCACGAGACCAATGCGAAGTTGGCAGCGCTCAACGAAGAGTTAAGGTCTGCAAATGTCCAGTTGTCGTCCACCAACGAGCAATTAGCCGTGGTGAACTCCCAATTGAATGATGCCAACAAGGTGAAAGACGAATATATCGGCCGTTTCCTCGCCCTCTGTGCACAATATGTGGACAAGCTCGACAGTTATCGCAAGATGGTGAACAAGAAAATCAAGAAGAACGAGTTGGCCGACGTGTTGCAGATGTCCAAGTCATCGGAGCAGAAGGACCGCGACGTAGAAGAACTGAACCATAGTTTCGACTCCGCTTTCCTCCACCTGTTCCCCAACTTCGTCGATGACTTCAACGCCCTGCTCTCTCCCGAGGTGCAAATCCACCCGAAGGAAAAGGACCGCCTGACCACCGACCTCCGCATTTTCGCCCTTATCCGCCTTGGCATCGACGACTCTTCGAAAATCGCCGAATTCCTCCACTACTCCGTCAACACGATATACAATTACCGCGCCCGCATCAAGAACGGCTCCATCGGCAACAGGGAGGAGTTTGAACGCCGGGTGAAGGAAATTGGAATGCCGAAATGAATACTGGAGTTAAAGAGAAGTTAAAGGGAAGTTAAAGAGGAGTTAAAGGGACATATGTTTGCTTATTTCGGGAGTTGAAGAGGAGTTTTTTAAAGGAGTTAAAGGGAAGTTAAAGAGGAGTTAAAAGGACATATGTCTGCTTATTGCGGGAGTTAAAGGGGAGTTTTTTAAGGAGATAAAGAGGAGTTAAAGGGGAGTACTGCAGTTAAGTTATAATGGAATAATGAGGACT
>JAFWSS010000202.1 GCA_017524385.1 Prevotella sp. | reverse complement strand
TTTCAATTTTCAATTTTCAATTTACATCAGTCATCCCCTACGAGTGCCATGAGGTAGTTGACTGAACCGTTGAGGCCGAATTTGCTGACATCTAGACATACGTCGTAGTTGCGTGCGTCATACCACTCGCTTCCGGTGAATGTCTTGGTGTACAGCTCCCGCGTGTAGTCGTTGTCCACGATCATGAGTTTGGCGTCATCGGGTGATACGCCGTATTTCTCCACGATGCGCCTGATGCGTTTCTCCTCTGGGCTATGGATGAAGATTTTGAGAGAGTTGGGATGGTCTTTGAAGATGTCGAAGGCGCAGCGTCCAATGACGACACACGACTCCTCCTCCGCAATCTGCTTGATGACCGCCGCCTGCGCCTCGAAGAGTTGGTGCGATGTGAGTTGCGGTCCCAGGTCTTGGTAGTGGTTGTCGATCATATAGGAGCGGTAGAACTGTGTGAAGTCGTCCCACCACGACATATTTCTTGACTCCAGTTTATCCACTGTCTCCTGGTCGATGTCGAATTTCCTCGCCACCGCCTCCAGGATTTGCTTGTCGAGCAGTTTGACGCCCAGCCTCTCAGCGATGGCGGCGCCCACCTCGTGTCCACCCGTGCCGAACTGTCGGTTGATGGTGATGACAAATTTCTCGTGTTTATTCATAATATAATATGTTTTGATTTCTAAACTATGTTGCGAAGTTAGGTAAAAAAGGCGACATTTGCAAATTTTCGTGCCATTTTCCGCAAAAAATACTTTTTTCGTAAAATATCATCACTTCAAGACTCAAAAAAGTGTCAAAAAAGTAGGTGATTCAAAAAAACTTATTATCTTTGCATTTGAATGTAAGGCCTCGTGCCTTTGAAGTGAAAAATACTAACCAAAATCAATGTTATGGATCTTGACGGAAGAAGAGAGAGCGAGAATTTTGAAGATCGCCGAGGAATGAGTGGCGGCACGATGGCCGGAATGGGTATCGGCGGCATAATCATAATGGGTCTCATCGCCTTGTTGATGGGTGGTAATCCATTGGATGTCATCCAGTCCACCGGTGGTTTGGGCAGTATGACCGGAGGCCAGGAAGAGGGAACGGAGATAGCCACGACCCCCGAAGAGGAGGAGCAAGTGAAATTCTGTCGACAAATACTGGCTAGCACCGAGGATGTATGGTCGGCAGTGTTCAAGAAAATGGGTAGGACCTATGAATCTCCCACTTTGGTGATATTCAGGAACAGCGTTCAGACCAACTGTGGTGGTGCAACCTCTGCAGTAGGTCCATTCTATTGCTCGGCCGACAAGAAGTTGTATCTTGACTTGTCGTTCTTCAAGCAGATGGAGACGCAATTGAAGTCGGGTGGCGACTTCGCACGTGCCTATGTCATCGCCCACGAGGTGGGTCACCATGTGGAGAACCTGCTTGGCACTCTTGGCAAGGCTCACTCCCAGATGCAGCGTGTCAACTCGAGACAGTCGAACCAAATCAGCGTACGCCTGGAGTTGCTGGCCGACTACTACGCCGGCGTGTGGGCTCATTATGAGGACAGGGCATTCGGTTCGCTTGACGAGACAGACATGAGGGAGGCCATCAACTGTGCCGAACACATCGGCGACAACTATTTGCAAGAGCAGTCGCAAGGGTACTCCCAGCCGGAGTCGTTCACCCATGGCACCTCAGACCAGCGCATGCGCTGGCTCAAGAGGGGATACCAGACGGGCGACATGAGCACCACCACCTTCACAGGCGACTATAGCGACCTGTAAAGCGAGCCTGGCATAAAACACATATGGAGGAGCCACTTTCCTAATGGCTCCTCCATATGTGTTTACTTATAGTCACCTGTCACCTTCTATAGCCTTTTTTGCGGTATTTCCACCAAGCGTAGTGCTTTCTGCGTTTGAGGTATTTGAGGTCGTGCTCATGGCGATAGGCCTCTCTTTCGAAGGATATGTTGAAATAGGCGTTGCCGCGTCTGGTGAGCCTGTAGAGCCATTCCAAGATATAGAAGATGTAGAAGAAGATGAAAGCCATCTCTTTCATCTGCGCCGTGTGTATCCGCTCATGGTTGATGAGTCGCGGTGTCAGCCTTGTGTCGGGCCGGCACAACAGGATGCCGAAGATGTTGAGGGCGGCAAATCCCGGGATTGGCAGATATTTGTTTCGGATGACTATCATAATTTGCAATGGTAGTGCTGCATAGCGGGGAAGACGGGAAGATTCCGTCTCTACATGTGCGCACCGGTTATTGCTCGAACATTATTGGTGAATCATAAGAGTTGATTCACCTGTACCATAACAGGAAATGCATTTACCAGTTTGATTGCAGGCGATACAGTCGACTCCTATACCATAACATGCTTGGCATTTACCTGTTCCTTCGCACATAATACATTTATGCTTTGTCTTCGTTGACGATGAAGATGTGCTGGAGCTTGATGATGACGAAGATGAATTAGAATATGATGACGAAGATGATGAAGACGATGAAGGAGAACTGGAGTATGATGAAGACGATGAAGACGACGACGATGATGGTGAACTGGAATACGATGATGACGAGCCGAGTACACGACGGATGACAAATTTGCCATTTTGCAGCGTGGCGCCTATTTTCAAACAATTAGATTGTGACATAGTGTGTTTTTGTATGGATGAATAAAAGTTAGATTGCAAAAATAGGCATTTTTTTTTGATAATGCACATATAATTATCATATAATTTTTCATTAATTGGCGCACACCGGCCGTTTGTGGAAAATTCAGGGATAATTATATGGTAATTCGTGTGAAAAAAGTCTCCACCATTTTGTATAATCAGGTAGTCTTTCCTATGGTTGCTCCTTCCATTTTTCAATGTGGCACTTATGTGTCTTCTGCTCTTTGTCGTAGTTGATGCCCACGAGGAGGAGGTCGTTGGTGTATTGCGCCACCTTGGCAGGGTATTGCTTCCGTTTGATTTGGTCGATGGCGCTTTCCGCATTCTTGTCGTATTTCAGTTCCAGGACGATGGCGGGAGATTCGACATTCTTTCTTGGTATGAGCACCAGGTCGGCAAAACCCTTTCCAGAAGCCATTTCACGATGAATGACATAGTCGTTGCGGGCATAGTAATAGGCGATGCTCAACACGCATGCAAGAGAATTCTCATTGTTGTATGAGAGGATGCTGGTGTGCTCGTCGTGGGCGGCATCCACCCCGCGCGCCACAGCCTCGCAGTCACCATCGAGGGTGGCTTGCAGCAATTGTTCCGACTCTTGCAATGCTTTGACCACGTTGGTCCATCCCGTCTCCTCCACGGCGTTGGTCATTTCGCCTGCCACTTCGCGGTTGGGGATGCGGCACGTCTTCTTCTGTCTATCATAGGAGAGGTACCCCAGATGGATGAGTACGGTGAGTACATCGTCCCTGCTTCTAATGACCGACATGTCGTTTTGGAACTTGGTGGTGTCCACCGTCACCTTTTCGTCTGCAAGCATTCGAATGACATCATCCTTCAACCCTTCGTAATTCATCTGGATGTAATGCGCCACGGCATCAAAAGATCCTGTGCTCGCCCAATAACTCTCGCACCATTCATTATCCACAGCCTGCATTACCGAATTGGGGTTGAACATGGAAGGCTCGTCTCCTATCTGATACCCATCATACCACTTCTCCAATTCGTCGAAGTCCATGCTGTGCTTTGCTGCCAAAGCCCGCACCTCGTCCTTGGTGAAGCCGAAATAGCGTGCCATTTTCCTTGGAGTCACCATGGAATACTCGATGAAGTTGTTGAGCGCCGACTCGGTCTTATATTTTTTTATGGGTAGGATGCCCGTCATATAGACGGCGGCGAAGACCTGG
>JAFWSS010000201.1 GCA_017524385.1 Prevotella sp. | reverse complement strand
TTTGAGCAAATATCGTTGTTAGTTATCCCCTCCCCTCAAGGGGAGGGGCAGGGGTGGGGTCTGTAACTTGTTGTTTTTCAAGACTTATTCACCCCACCCCAACCCCTCCCCTGCGAGGGGAGGGGATATGCGCACCGCCCTTTTGCTCCCTGCCCACTTTTTCAAGTGGATTCAATCTTCAATCTTAGCTTCGCTGATTTTTGTCGCGACTCGGCAGAGTTCAAGCAAGCTTGACTCTGCTCTCGCTGCTCCAAAAATTCAATTTTCAATTTTCAATCTTAAATCTTCAATCTTCAATCTTCTTTTCGCCTTGTTTCAAGTTGGTTTCATCCCAATAATTCCAATGTTTCAACAGAGAAACGCTTATGAGTTTGCAAAAACAATAATTTCTTTTTATCTTTGCATAACGATAAGACATGGCATTCATGTCAGTAAATATTGATGAATTTTGAAATTTGAATCATGAAAATTCGTATCGGACAAGTTTTGTCATTCTGTCGCATAGGGCATAGGCCCAACCAGGAGGATGCACGTTTCCCAGACATGGATTATCCACCATCGACACAGCGCTTTTTCGTGGTGTGCGATGGAGTGGGAGGTACCGAACTAGGCGAGGTGGCGAGTACCACCGTATGCCAGGCATTTGCCAAAATGATGCATGAGGTCGATTTCATGAAAGATTTCACCAACGTCGACTTCCTTCATGTGCTCGACGAGGCTTTCGACGCACTCGACCGAAAAAGCAGGCAACTAAACGACAACGACTTCGCAACTACGCTTGCCTTTGCCGCATTCCATGAAGGAGGGGGCACGTTGGCACATATCGGCGATAGTCGCATATATCAGTTCCGCAAAGACATCGGCATCGTCTATCGGTCGGACGACCACTCGCTCGTCAACCAATTGGTGCATAAGGGTTTGATTACCGCCGACGAGGCCATTGACCATCCTCAAAACCATGTCATCACACGTAGCATGGAACCCGTAGAGTTTGACGAGAACCGTAGTCCTGCCACCGTCTATCGCACTTCCGACATACAAGACGGCGACTGCTTCCTGTTATGCACCGATGGCGTGTATGGCTGTTTTGATGAGGAAGAACTCGCAAGGCTTTTCTCCCTTTCTGCCAACATCGAGGAGGCTTTCTCAGTTTTGGCTGCAAAGTGTGAGGAGAGTTCCGACAACAACACCGCTTTTCTCATCTCCATCGCTGAAGTGGAAAACACCGAAGTGAACAAGGATGCTTCTGTCATCACCACCAGCATATCGACTTCTCTCACAGATGTCCAGTCGGAAAGTCAACGACAATAACATTCAAATAGGTTCTTCATTATGAGTAAGGAATACGTCAAGGTGTTGCCCATAGGAACAGTCATCAAAATCAATGATAAGTACGATGGGCGACCACAGTTCCTATTAGTCCAAATCCATCTTTGTTGGTAGTGGCAAATAGGGTGGGGGAGGTGCCTGCTTGTGAAAGGTGAGTGTCCTATCTGAGCCTCGACTTGATCCACTCCATCTGCAGGTGGTTGGTGGCGTCGGAAGTCCAATGCTCGTTGATGGGTGTGATGAGGCTTTCCTTCTCACACGTCAGCGTGTTCCATACCGCATAGGAAGTGGTCGGGGGGCACGTGTCGTCGTTGAAACCCCAGGTCAGGAAGGTTGGGCAATTGATGTGGCGTGCGAAGTTCACCACGTCGTAATACGACATCGTGCGCATGTTGGCATCGGTGTACATCCCTTGCTCCGCCTTGAAATGCGGATAACCGCTGGTCTGACCCGTGCTGCCCGCCGCCATGTCGCTCAGTGCAGGGTGGTTGGCCACGCACAGTGTCACACGGTTGTCGAGAGCGGCGGCGATGAGTGAGAGCGCACCGCCTTGGCTTCCCCCCATCACGGCGACATTCCTGCCGTCCCATTGGGGAAGGGAGCAGAGGAAGTCGATGCATCTTACCAAACCCAGATAGACATGTCGCATATAGTAGTGGTCGGGGTTGTCGAGCCCCATCTCAAGGTATTCGCTGAAAGCGGAGCGGATGTCCACGAAGTCGCGCTCGTCAAGTGTGGGACGTATGCCGTGGATATCGGTCACGAAGCGTATCATGCCTTCCTGCTGGTAGTAGGGGCGTGTGGTCACCTCCTTGATGGTCTTCACACCGGCGCCGGGAGGAGTGAGCACCACCGGGTGCGCACCCTCTTTCATTTCCTTCGGTGTCAGCAGGTATCCGTAGAGCCAGTGGCGGCGGTCCACACGCAGTTTGATGAGAAAGGCATCCTGGTTGTTGTCGCACATCTCCTCCACCTTTTCCGTGGTGTATTCCATCGGGGTCTTCTGGCTCTCTGCCACTGCTTTCTGCCAGTAGTCGACGAAGTCTTTTGGCTCCTGGGTGAAGGGTTTGATTTTCTCGGGCGAGAACCCCACTTTCACATGGTGGGTGTAGGTGGTCCCGTCCACTTTCGTTGACAGCCTCAAGTCTCGGAAGCCAGGGGTCTTGCTCGTTCCCATGTTGATGACCGCCCTGCCGTGCTTGAGTGTCACCTTGCCGCTCTTGTCGCTTTTGAGCATGTCGCCGCCGATGCTGTATTCCACTTCCACGTCGCGCGGGATGCCGTATTTATAGAACTGCACCTCCACCTTGGCCTCCTCGCCGGTTTTATACAGCCAGTCGGCATGGTCGGGAACGGTCACCCACAGGTAGTCGCTGCGGTAGGGATAGTTTTCACCTTTCGATGGGATGGCGATGGCGAAGAAAGCCAATAGCAGTAGGAATAATCTTGTCTTCATCTTCAAAGTAACGGTTTTTATCACGAATTGGAGAGGTTTGTCGAAGGCTTCAACTGTTTGTCTCTTTATCCATGATTATTGTTCTTAGGTGTAGGAAAAATGCCATGTTTGATGCAAAAATACATTTTTTTTGCTAATTTTGTATCGTTTTATTGAATAAAAAAATGATGAAGAAGGCTTTTCACCTTTTTTGTTCATTTTTCACCAATGACCTCCATGCAACTCATAACACATCATATAAAATGTATATCACCCGCAACCTTCCCAACACCCGGATTGATGTGGCCGATGCCTTGAGGGGCATCGCGGTGGCGGGCATCATCCTGTATCACTCCGTGGAGCATTTCGATATCTTCACCAAGGAGCCGATAGTGCATACGCTGCCTTGCGACCAGCTGGTGGGCGACGTGTTGGCTTGGCTGCTGAGTGGCAAGATGTATGGTGTCTTTGCCATGCTATTCGGACTGAGTTTCTTCATCATGAACGACAACCAGCAACAGAAACATCGCAACTTCTCAGGGCGTTTTGCCTGGCGCATGTGCCTGCTGTTTCTCTTCGGACTTGTCAACGTGGCGTTCTATGATGGCGACATACTGATGCTCTATGCCGTCTATGGCTTGTTGCTCATTCCCATCAGCTATCTGCCTTCACGAGCCGTGTGGTGCATCATCGCACTGCTGGCCATCCAACCTGTGGAGTTGTTCTGCTTGCTTTCAGGCACCACGATAGACCATTCCACGCTCTTTGAGATATACAACAGGACCATCAGCTTGCATGAGAATGGCACGTTTATGGAGAATGCCATCAACAATCTCCGATACGGGTTCGAACTCAATTTGCGATTCAATGTCTTCAGCGGGCGACTCACCCAGTTGCTCTGCCTTTTCATCCTCGGCATGCAGTTGGGGCGACATCGTTTCTTTTACAATGAGGGAGGGAACTTGCGGATATGGCATGGCATTCTTGGCGTATCGGCCATTGTCGTCATCGTGCTGAGCTTGGTGGATTTTGGGGATTGGTCCTTGTGGCTCACTCCCGTCTACAACTTCATCATCCTCACGATGATCACATCGGCGGTGGTTTCTGCATGGTACGCCTTCGACTCCGTTCGCGGCGCTCTCCGCCATCTTTGTTTCTTTGGCCGCATGAGTCTCACCAACTACCTGTTGCAGTCCATCATCGGCAGTTTCATCTTCTGTGGCTATGGTCTGGCCTGCTATCGACTTGTGGGCATCACATACGCCGTGCTCATCGGTTTGGCCATGGTCCTTGTCCAATATGCCTTTGGCCGTTATTGGTTCAAGAGTCATCCTCGCGGTCCGCTGGAGGGCCTATGGCGCAAACTGACGTGGATCAATATCGGGCGTGGGGAGTGTGTATGAAAGGGATTGCCCAAGGTGCATCCTGCCTTCGCCCTGCTGACCTTATTGGGTCTTGACAACAATCCTGTCGCCACTCAAGTCGACCTCGAAGAGATGGGGTGTGCGGACGGTCCTTCCCCTGGAGTCCTTCGCATGGCTGTGGACGGACATCATCCATTGGCCGTCGAACCGTTGGAAAAGCATGCTGTGCCCATAGTTAGGTGGCGTGATGGGCTCGGGCTCCTGCATCCATGGACCGTCGAGCGTGCCGCTTTCCGAATAGGCCACCCCCTGGGTGTAGTCGCCAAACACCCATGAGGTCCATAGCATGCCAAGTCGTCCCGTGGCGGTGCGGAAGAGCCAAGGACCGTCGGTCACCTTGTTCCATGTCACGTTGCCTTCCTCGTCCTTCTCGCGGCTCCAAGGCGAGTCGCTGGCGCGGAAGAGCACTTTCGGCGAACCTATGGTGCCGCTGAAGTCGGGCTTCAGTTCTATCTTCTCTATCGTCCCGTTCCAGTTCTGCAGCCATTCGCCGCAAAACACCATGTAGGGCTTGCCGTCGGTATCGCGCCAGAACGTCCCGTCGAGCGTGGGGCGGTCGGCGGGCAGGTAGGTGGCGTCGCCAAAGGCGCGATAGGGTCCCATGGGGTTGTCTGCCTGCAGCACCTGGCAGGCGCGACGCTCGATGACATTGCCTCGGTAGGTGTCAATCTTCACCTCGCGGTTGGTGAACGTGGCGAAATAATAGTACTTGCCGTCTATCAGATGCAGTTCGGCGGCCCATATCATCGGACGCGGACCCATCCAAGAGTCCTTGTCGAACTCCGTCACGCGGTACGGGCCGTCCCACAGCATCAGGTCCTTGCTGCGCCACATCATGCCACCGGTGCCTGTCATGTAGTACATCTGTGTCTTCTTGTCTGCCAGTATGGCGGGATCGCTCAGGCGGATGGAGTCCAAAGGGGTGGAAAATTCCCCGGTTGGTGGCGTAAAAGGGCTTGCTTCCGGCAGTGTGTTGCTGCTGCTAGCCCCAAAGAGCAGGATAAGCAATGTTATGAATTTGACTTGTCTCATGGTTTTGGCGTCTTGTTGAATGGTTTTCATCATTAGGGATATGAAGTAGATGTGTTTCATAGGGTGGTTGATGGAGTCGTAAGTCTTGATGGATTCCACCTCTAGCCACATTGACATGGCAAAATTAGTAAAAAATACCATACCCCAAAACTTTTCGTCCTGTTTGCTTTCATTTTGATTGTTTTTGCCATTGTTTTTGGTCAAGTGTTCAAATAATATTGTATTTTTGCGGAAATATTATGAAACAATCTATTCCGCTACCAATGTAGAAGATAATAAAGCGTAACGATAGTGACAGACGAGCAATTTATAGCAAAAGGGAAATACGCCGGAGAGAAAAAAGCTTCGATGAAACGTCGTGACATCCATAACGACTATACGTCGCGGCGTATGTACATGGTTACGCTGGAAGTGGAAGGGCGCCGCCCCGTCTTTGGGCACCTCGTAGGCGATGCCTTTGCGCAACAAGGCAGCAGCGATGAGCCGCGTATTGAACTGTCGGCACTGGGCAAAGCCGTGCAAACCGAATGGCTGAACATTCACCTCCATTACCCGCAAATTGAGGTGATGGCCATTCAGATGATGCCCGACCATCTACACGGCATCCTCTTTGTGAGGGAGCCACTGCCCGTGCATCTGGGGCAAGTGATTTCGGGGTTTAAAACAGGGTGTCGAAGGGCTCAAAAGTCCATAGAGGCTGCCAGGGCTTTGGAAACTGCGGTGAAACCGCAGTATACTGAGAAACAAATGGTGAATGGAGAGGCGGTGAAAGCGACAGTAGGAGAAGCTGTGGCTGGAGCTTCGGCAGGCGCTGCAAATGGCGTGGTGGAGCATGGTTCGTTGTTTTGTCCGTATGTGACGGCTTCGCCGTCGCTAAACGAAAAGTCACCCTACCAACCACTCTTTTCAAAAGGGTATAACGACTTGATTCTCCGCTCTTTCGAAGAGTTGAAGAGATGGAAAGACTACCTCCGCGACAACCCTCGCCGCCTGATGATGAAACGCGCACGCCCAGAATGGCTGCGCCCCTTCTTTGGCCTACGCATCGGCTCACATAGCTATAGCGGCATCGGCAACCGTGCCCTGCTTTCCGCTCCCTTGCGGATGGCGGTGCGCGTGTCACGGCGGTTGAACGGCATTGAGATAGCTGCAGAGACAGCCCGTTATCTCGAAGCCGCCAGGCAAGGGGCGGTTCTCGTCTCTCCTGCCATCTCCCCCGGTGAGAAGAGTGTGATGCGAGCTGCCTTTGATGCAGGCCTGCCCACCATCGTCATCATGGAGAATGGTTTCACACCACTATCGAAACCTCATGGTGAACAGTTTGATGCGTGTGCAAGAGGCCTATTGCTGATGCTTTCTCCATGGGAGCATCATAATGAGAAAAAGAAAATCACCGCTGAGCAATGCCAACAGATGAACCTAATGGCATTGGTAATTAGCAATAATAAATAAATGATTATCCGCATCTTTCCGATAACGCCCCGAAGGGGCAATAAGCCTCCAGCCCAGGGCAACGCCCTGGGAAATTGGGAAGAAGGCAATCGCCCTGTAGGGGCATAAGCCTTTCATCTACAAATGCTTATGCCCCT
>JAFWSS010000200.1 GCA_017524385.1 Prevotella sp. | reverse complement strand
TTAGTATAAGGATTTATAATCCGATAAAAGCGGAAAATCCTCCTGTCACTGTCATCATTGATTTTAGCGGATTGCAAATCCTGATATTAGATGCTGCCGGATTGCAATTGACTTTCGCTTAGCACGTCGACCGTTGGTTCCGGCAGAACATTCTTGTCCAGGTGGCAAAAACGTCAAGGATGTCCAGGCGGCAAAAACGCCAAGGATGTTCAGGCGGATTTGCAATCCGCCTGAGTTTAGTATAAGGATTTTTAATCCGATAAAAGCGGCAAAATCCTCCTGTCACTGTCATCATTGATTTTAGCGGATTGCAAATCCTGATATTAGATGCTGCCGGATTGCAAATCCGGCAGAACATTCTTGTCCAGGCGGCAAAAACGCCAAGAATGTTCAAATTTGTATGATTATCGTTGCCCATAACTCCATTTTTTATTGAGATATGGGCAAGTTTGAAGTGTTCTTTTACTGAATCACTCCACTACCATCGGGTCGAAAGTCATCGTGTCGAGGCCTTCGCCGCTGACGGTGACGTGATAGGTGCCGGCATTCACTTGTGTGCCGGTGGTGATGCTGGTGGCCTTTCGCTTGCTTTTCTTCTCTTGCGTCTGCAGGAAGGTGATGTCGTCATCCTTGTAAACCACGCCGTTCACATCGGTGATGCGCACGTGAAGCAACCGCGCCTTCTTCGCATTGTGGTATCTCCAGCGCAAGGCGTAGACCTTCGCCACACCCACGGTGAAGTCCCATTCCATCCGGCCCTTCTTCATCCGTCCCTCCACCTCGATGGTCGCGTTGTCACGCGGAGGCAGCAGCGAGTCGGGAGTGCTCACGAGGATGTCCTTGTCGAAGTCGGCCCATAGGGTTTTGGGGGAGTCTTTAAGGTCTTTAGGGTCTTTAGGGCCTTTAAGGCCTTTAGGGTCTTTAGGGTCATTGGGGGCCTTTGTGGCGATGGCGATGGCAGCGATGATGGCCTGTCCTGCCTTTACCTTGGGGAAGTCGATGACGAGGTCGCCGTCTTTGTGCTCCACTTCCACCACGCGCTTGTAGGGCTTGCCGTAGTGTGCTTGCGCCCAGATGTCGAGGTCGCGCAACACTGTCTTGCCGTCGATGGCCACGTCGAAGAGGCGCAGCCCCTCCGCATCCGCCTGGCGATACCACGGTTCGATGAAATAGAGCTCCACGCGGTAATGACCTTCCGGGATGGGGAAGTGGTAACTCAGTAGATGCCTTCCGAAGCGTGAGGTCTGGAAAAGGGGACTGGAAAAGTCGGCATTTCGTGTCTGCGAGGCTTGGTATGGATTCAGGGTGTCGCTCATCGCCTGTGCCCAGGAGCGCGACCATCGGCTGTTGTCTTGGCTCCATCGGCTGCCGTGACGGTCTTCATATTCGTCGCCGCCGCAGTTGACGCGGTAGACGTAGTCCCATCCCTCCGCAGGCCGCAGCACCTCCTCGTCGATGTCGCTCTTGGCGGGTGCCAGGGGTTGTGGGTTGTAGTGCTGTTGGTAACGGTAGTAGGCGTCGGTGGGCTGCTCCCAGATGGTGAGCAGTCCCTTGTAGTTGAACGGCCCCACCTTGTCCACGCGGCGCAACGCCTCGTCGGGCTGCCGCCGCCCCGGGTTGTCGTGGCTCACGAGCAGCCATTGGAACTGTCCGCAGACGCTGTCACTCACGCTCTCCGCCAGCGCCACCTTCTTCATCAGCAGGTCGCCGAAAGCCTCCTCGGTATAGCCTTCCCCTGTGTGGTTGCCCAGCGTGCGCCACGCCCCGTATTCGCCGTTCAGCAACTGGTCGTCGCGTTTCAGTTCGTTGCCGTAGTTCTCCACGTCGCCGCCGTAGGTGCCGCTCCAGTTCTGCACCACGTTCCAGTCGCTTCCCTCGCCGCCGTTGCAGGTGGTGATGAGCCGTTGGGTGCCGCAGCGCGGGTCCATCTCGCGGATGATGTCGCAGCACTCCTTGGCGAAGTCGGCGGGCAGCGTACTCTCGTTTTGCAATCCCCAGAGGATGATGGATGGGGAGTTGCGGCGCTCCTTCACCCATTGGCGGAGGTGGCGCTTGAAACTCTCACGAAACTCCGGTGTGTCATACCAGATATGGGCGGAGAACTGCGGCCACCACAGCAGTCCCTCTTTGTCGAGCAACTCCTGGTAGCGCAGGTTGTGGGGTTGGTGGGCGTCGCGGAAGGCGTTGAACCCGGCATCCTTGACCAATTTCACGCGGGCGTCGATTTGCTCTGGGGTGAAGGCGTGGCTCTGTCCGAACTCATGCTCATACTCGCAGGTGCCGTTGATGAACAACGGTTCGCCGTTGAGGAGGAAGCGAGGGTCGCCGTCGTGGCGGGTGAGTGGCCATGACGGGGCGCTGAAGCCGTAGGGTGTCTCAAGGCTTTCGGTGGCCTTGCCGTTGCGTTTCACGATGGTGGTCACTTGGTAGAGATAGGGCTTTTGTGTAGTCCACAGCTGGGGTGTGGTCACGGCACTTGCCTGGCGGACGGTCCTGGTTTCTCCAGGAGCGAGCGTCAATCTTTCCGTCAGCCGCACCACCTGTTTGCCGCTTTTGTCTGTCAGTTTGTTGACCAGTTCGATGGTCGTCTCCTCGTCGCCGTAGTTCTTCACCTCGGTGTCAACGAAAAGGCTGTCGCAACCATCGTTGTTCCATACATGCACGCCGAAGGGTTCGATGCGCACGGCATCGGTGGCCTCCAGCACGACGGGACGGAAGATGCCGAAGGGTTGGCTCCCCTCGCTGAAGCCCCATTCGCTGCTGCACCCGCCGCATACCCACGGCATGTCGGTGATGCCGGAGGGGTGGGAGACCAACACCTCCAACAGGTTGTCGCCGGAGTGCACCTGCCGTGTGACATCGATGGTCGCCGTGGTGCGTCCGATGTCATAGTGTCCCAGGCGTTGGCCGTTGAGGGTGATGTCGGCATAGGTGCCCACGCCTTCGAAGCGCAGGAAGAATTGTTTACGGGGAATGTCGGGGACGGTGAAATGCTTTTTGAACATCGCCTCGCCGTGCAGGTTGCCGTGCATTTTTTGCACGGCGCCGTAGTAGTCGTCGAGGTTGAAGGGGATGTCGCAGCGGAAGGTGCGCCCGTCGTGGGTCACCTCCCAGTCGTCGTTGAGCGACTGCGTGTAGCGGTGACCGCTGGGCGAGGGGGTGGGGAACGTCACCTCGCTCTTCCCCATATGCCGGCTGGTGGCGAGGGCGATGCCGCGCTGTCCGGCGGCGTTCACGGCACAGTAGAAATGATAGACGATGCCTTCGTGCTCCACCACCCAACTCTTGTGGGCGAACTTCTCATCATAGGGTTTCGAGGGGATGATGAGGTCGGGACCTGTCCAGTCCGTCCATTCCACAAGGTCGTAACTCGCGGCGAAGGTGTTGTAGGCGTTGTATTCGCGGGTGGGGTTGAAAGCGGAGAAATAGAACATCACCCACACGTCGCCCATATGCACCAACTGGGCGTCGCCGGTGATGGTGCCGTCGCTGTCGTGGGCGAAGACGGGGTTGCCGCCGTAACGCTTCCAGCGCTTCAGGTCTTTCGACAGGGCGATGCCGATGCGCTCGCCTTTCGGATGCGTGGCATCCTTCCCTCCGGCGTTGTAGAACAACACGAAGGGGTATTTCTCCTCGCCCTTGATGCGCTGGCTCTTGTCCTTCAACCAATAGATGGTGCTCTTGTACTGTGTCAACTGCTCCCACCACTGCGCATCAGGGTCGTTATAACTCATCATCGGTTTGTCGCGGGTTTCCCAGAGGTGGGCGGTGCCGATGTCGCCCTTGGTGGAGGCCAGGCCGATGCTCAAGGGGGCGTTCACTGCCTCATAGCCTGTGCCGCTGCCGCCGATGTAGGTCATCCAGTGGCGCCCTTTGTAACTCTCCATCTCATGGCTGCCGTCCCATTCGTAATCAATCAAGGCCGGGAAACCGCCGCGTTGGTTCTGGTCCCAGAGGGCGGAGGGATAAGGCTTGCCGTCTTTTTCCGTGATGGCGTGAGGCAGGGTGAGTACGGTTCCTTTGATGTCCCAGTGCAGCAGGTCGTCGCTCGTTGCCAGCCATGTGGTGTAGCCTCGGCCGTCGTTGCCCTCCTTCCCGTCGTAGCGCACGAAGGTCATGCACCACGTGTCGCCCTCGCGAAATACCGTGGGGCAGTCGTATTGCTCATGGTCGGACGGGGGTGCCACCACCATCCCGTATTTCCATGGGGTGGCGACGGCATCATAGATGGCTTGCATCCGCTCAGGAGGCACGACACGACTGGTCCGACCAGCCGGATTATTCTGACCTGCCATTGTCAGCGAGGCTGCCAGCATCCATATGAATATGAGGGCTCTTATCATGATATTTTTTTTGCTTTCCTAGTCTTTCTAGTCTTTCTAGATTATCTAGATTATCTAGATTTTCTAGTATTCCTAGTGGTCCTTGAGAGTAATCTTCAATCTTCAATCTTCAATCTTCAATCTTTAAAGTTGCGATTAAGCGAGAGCAGACCAAGCTTGCTTGGAGTCTGCCGAGCGTGAGCAACTTCGGCCGCAGGCCAATTTTCAATTTAAAAACAGCCAGTCCATCTCGTCGCCGGCGCCGTGGAGGTTGGCGTCACGGGGCTTCAGGTCGGTGGTGGTGAAACCAGCCACCATGATGATGCCCTTGGGTAGCCTGACGATATGGTGACCGGCTCCGAAATGGTAGGAGTGGATGTTGACGGTGGGCATTCCGGTCATATTGATGGCATTGAGGATGACGGGCTCGGCCTGGCCGAACTCATTCCCGCCGGCATCGGTTTCCAACTGCGGGGCCTTGGCCCATTTCGGGTCGTCGTCGCGGAAGAAGCCCACCAGCATCTGCACGGGTTGGTCGCAGTCAAACACCACCGTGGTGCCCTCGATGCGTGTCGTGTCGCGGTTGAGGATGAGGGCTTCCAGACCTTCCAGTTCGGGGGCTACGGAGTCGATACGCTCCTGACGGCCTTGGAAGAGCAGGGCGTCTTTCCGCAGGGTGGCGGTGGCTGGGGTGGCTGTGACTGCCTCAGCACCTTTCGCACTGCCGGCATATTGCAGACGGACTGCCGCGGGTGTGGCGACTTTCAATTCTTCCACTGGTGTGGGGGCTTCGGGATTTCTCAGTTGTTTGACGTTCTTTTCAAAGTTGGCCAACTCATCTCTATAGACGGGCAGCATCTCCGACCAGGTTTTGTATTGCCCGTTGTCGCCACCCATTGGGATTCGCCTCTGCGCGGTCTGCATGCTGTTGGCATAGAGGTAGGTGTCTTCTGTGATGCGGGCGAGTTTCTCCCAGTTTTCAATGCTGGCACTCAAAAATGCCTCAACACCCTTGAAGTCTTTCCTGCCCCTTATTTTCCCTTCAAGTACGAGGTCGGCCGCAAGCGCTTTGAAATGGAACGACCGGGTAAAGAACAGGTAGCAGCAGGCGTCGTTGTAAAGGCGGATGAATTCCGGGTTGCTGGCGACGGGTGAATGTCGGAGTTTGTATAGGAGACCGACAGCATTCTCGGCATGTTTCTCACATTGTTGGGTGACGTCGAAAGGTAGTTCTCCTTTGTGATCCTCCCGTTTGACATACTTTTCTTCATATTCGGCAAGAGTCTCACCTCGGGGGGCACAACTCTCGCGGAAGCCGGGATAGACGTTGAATCTGGAGGGATTGATCAACTGCGGCATCGTCATGCCAAGCAACAAGGTCTGGCGGTTGCCGTCGGTGATGCCGAAGCGGCGGAGGATTTTGGGTGCTATTTCTCCCATCTCGTCGTAGGCTCGCAGCAGATAACTGGCGGAAAGACTGTCGGTGTGGAAGTGGTTGGCGAGGATGTGGCACCAATAGCCATCTTCATTCTCATAGGTGCTCTTCCAAGCGCTGTGACCGAAGGCCTTGTACCACAACCAGTCGCGGTCGATTTGCAACAGACGGGTGCCGTCGTGTGTCTTGTCGGCGGTGTAGGGCCAGTCCCAGTAACTGGCTTGTGGATAGATATGCAGTCCTTTGGCGTGGTGGTAGACGTACATGGCCCTTACCGCCTTGCGGATGAAGGAGGGCGACGACCACCGCCATGGCTCCAGGTTGGCCAAGATGTGGACGTTGTCGATGTGGACGGGGGCGGCGGCTGCCAGTTGGCGGTGTGTCTCTCCCCATGGGCCGCCTGGGGTGTAGGTGGTGAGACTCTCACCGTTGTATTTGCTCATAGTGTAGATGTTGGGGTAGAGGGGCAGTGCCTTCTCCAGCACCTTCACCGCGTCGGTGTCGTGCGAGCGCAGGATGATGGGCGGCGTGTCGTTACGACCCGATGCTGCCAGACCGTCCTTCAGGCCGGGGATGATGGTGCCGGTCATCCACTCGATGTCGGTGTCGATGCCTTCCATCGCCTCTCCCAGGCAGACGAGGAACCCCACGTTGGGATAGCGTTGCACGAAGGCGGAGATGCTCTTGCGTGTGTAGTCGGAGATAAGGGGCGTGATGGGGCGGTGGCGGTCTTGCGTCTCGATGCCGTAGTGGTCGGCGAAGGGTTTCGACACGATGATGTTGTAGAACATCTGGATGACGCGGATGCCACGGCGGGCGGCCTCGGTGGTGAGGAAGTCATACATCTCCTGGTTCTTCTTCATCGTGGCATCGTCCACCTCGGGGGCGAAGGGGTAGTCGTCCACCTTCACCAGTGAGGCGAAGGGGTGGCCGTTCCACAGGTACAAAGAGTTCATATCGCTCTCGGCCAATAGGTCGAGGTAGCGCAGCCACAGGGCCTTGTCGTAGAACCAGGGGAAATTCTCCGGCGTGATGGGGTATTCATACACCTTGTGCCCAGGCAGGTAGGTGGGTTTCTGGAGTCCCACGCAGGCACCGCGCATCACCATTTCCGGAGCACTGGAAAAGGTCTTTTGTTCGCTCTTCAATGTGTTCCCGTGGGTGATGTAATGGTCGACAAGGCAGTTGGCGCCGTGGATGGTGCCACAAGCGTCGTTGCCGATGATTTGAACCTTGTTCTTGTTGAACTTCAAAGTGAAACCTTCGGGTTCGCCTTGGTTTTTCTCCTTGATTTCAATCGTGTAGTTGCCTTCCAATCGTGACAGGCGGGTGGCGGCGTAAGCGGCCTGGGGCGACTTGCTCTTCACCTTGACTTTCACCTGGGCGAAAAGGGGCAGGGTGAGCAGTAACGCCATGATGGTGGTTAGGGCTTTGGGTCTCATGATATGTGGTTTTTTTCTGGATATTCTAGATATTCTAGATTTTCTAGATTTTCTAGTGGTTCTGTTTTTTCTTCTTATCTCCTAGGGATTTTCACCTCCTTGCCTGGTGGGATGGGGATGCGCTGCTCTCCTATGACGAGGGCGCCATCGCCGCTGTCGCTGCGCACAGTCACCTCGGCGGGCGTGACGCGCACGGTGATGAGGCCGTGGGGAGTGGGCACCTTGCCCTCCATCCACTGCAGGCCGCCGAGTGCGGGGCACACCTCGTAGGCGGCGTAGCCGGGGAGGGTGGGGCGCACGCCGAGGAAATAGCGTCCGAGGAGGTAGAGCGGACTGGCTCCCCAGGCGTGGCAGAGACTCTTGCCGTAGGGACGGCCATACATCGAGAGGTGCTCTGCGCCGTGCTCCGTGGGGATGTATTTCTCCCAGAACGTGGTGGCGCCTTCGCGAAGCATTCCACCCCAATAGGCTTTCATCTCCTCCAACACGGTGGACTGGAGTCCGGCCATGCAGAGCGCCTCCAACTCATAGAAGCGCATGTAGGGCGTGGTGATGGGGGGCACGCTGTCGTTCAACAGCACGTGCCGCAGGATTTCTTCTTGTTCCTCGTCGTCGGCATAACCGTAGAGGATGGCGAACATGTTGGGGAATTTCGTCACCATCGTGTTGGGCTGCCCGTCTTCCATGGCGTGGATGAAGGCGTGGCGCTCCTCGTCCCAGAAGGTGGGGCGCAGTTTTTCGCGCAAGGCATATGCCAGGCGGGCGTAGGTGTCTGCATCGGCGGCATAATCTTCGGTGGTGAGGCTGCCCCGTGGAGGGTCTTTTGGGCCTTTAGGGTCTTTAAGGGCTTTGGAGTCTCTCAGCAGTTTGGCGCATTGCTCCATGGTCTCCAGGGATTTGCAGAAGAGCAGTTGCTCGAAGCAGAGGGCGCCGCGCTTGCGCATGGGGAAGTCCACCCAGTCTACAAACACCCAGTCGTCGGCCTGCCCTTCCATCATCCCGTCCTTGTTGGCGCGTTCCAGGCAGTAGGCCATCAGCGAGCGCATGAGGGGATAGATGCTGCGCACGAAGTCGAGGTCGCCGGTGTAGAGGTGGTAGTCGTGGATGGACTTGAACCAATAGAAGGTGTAGTCCATGATGGTGTTGACATGGGCGGTCACCGGGTCCTTGCCCCTCAACTGCCGGATGGTGCGCCTGACGCAGTCGTTGTCGAAGCGCAGGTAATAGTTCATCAGGTAACTCTGTATGGCGTCGCCGCTCCATGTCCATCGGTCGCGCTTGATGCCGTCGGTGAAGAATTCACGCGTGGTGAGGTCGAGCGTGTAGGCCGACACCTCCCAGATGCGGTTCAACTCCTCGTCGTTGCAGCGGAAGGCACCGCTCTGCGCCGGGTCGTGGACGCTGTATTCGTAGTCCAAGGCGACGTTGGAGAGGCGGAGATTGCCGGTGCCTTCGAGATAGACGTGACGGAAGGCCTTGCTCTCGGGGAGGACATAGTCGGCGGTGCGCTCGGCATAGGCCAGGGTGACGAGGTCGACAATGCCTTCTTCGGTCACCTCTATCTGGTCGAGGGTCTCGCAGAAGGCGCGGTCGAGGGCTTCTTTCTCGCTCTCGCCGTAAAAAATGTTGAGCATTCCCTCGCCTTCAATCCCTTCGATGACCAGATAGCCCATCGTCTCCTTGCCGAAATCGACAAGAACGCCACGCCCTCGCTCTTCCAGTTTGACGGCCTCTACACGGCGACGGGCGAGTGCGAACATGGAAGGACCTTTGTCGGGGTCTGTGAGATGGCCCGTGCCTGCGGCGACATAGATGCCGGAACCATGGGCCACTCCTTCCTCGTCGATCCATATCTTGTCTTCGTAGGTGACTTGCCAGGTGTCGTCGCTGTCCACACTGTCCACACCGTCGCCGGCGACCAACAAGGCGGGGGGCGACACCACGTTGTGCACCTTGATGCTCAACAGGTGTTCACCGGCGGGAATGAGAAGGGTCTCGGGCATGCCAAACTGCAGCCAACCATCGATGCTGACGCGGTAGCGGCCTTCGGCACGGATGTCGATGCGTGTCGTGGATTCCAATGTCACCGTCTTGCGGAACTCCACGGTCGCCCAGTGGCTGTCCTGTTTCCAAAACGGGGGAAGCATGGTGCCGCGCTCCGTACGCCGGTTGTTGAAACGATTGCCCAGCCAGATTTCAAAGTCGCCGGGATACCATATCCATTGAGCCATTTTAATAATTTATAATTAATAATTTATAATTTATAATTAACAAGGAGAGGATTAAATAATTAATAATTAATAATTTATAATTAACAAGGGGAGTTAAAGGGACATATGTTCACGTGGCTCCATTCTCATTTTTCATCTTATTCGCCAGAAATGAGAGGAGGAAGCCCGTGACGAAGATGGTGGTGGTGCCGAGCACGATGGCCAGGTATTCATGCAGGTGGATGCCGGGCAGGTCGTAAAGGCCGGCGAGCGATATCCATGCGATGACGGCGATGCCTGCCACGCACCCCGCCAGCGCAGCCTTCTTGTTGATGCGGCGGGGCATGATGCCCAAGAGGAAGAGGCCGAGCATGCCGCCGGAGAAGATGGACGACAGTTTCCACCATGCGTCGATGATGCTCTCCACGCTGAGCATGGCGATGGCCACGAAGATGCCGATGGCACCCACGATGGCACTCGACAGGCGCAGCACGAACACTTGCCGCCGTTCTGTGGAATGTTGGGTCAACGGCTTGTAGTAGTCGGTGAGGATGATGGTGGCGGCGGAGGACACGCTCGTCGAGACGGTGCTCATGCCGGCGGCGAAGATGGAGGCGATGAGCAGGCCGCGAAGTCCCACGGGCAGACCGTTGACGATGAAGAAGGGGAACACGTAGTCGGGCTTCGAGGCGATGTCCTCTGGCAGCAGGCCGGGATGGGAGGTGTAGTAACTGTAGAGGGCGGAACCGATGAGGAAGAACAGGGCAGAGACGGGGATGTAGAGATAGCCGCCGAAAAGGGCTGAGAAACGGGCGTCGCGGTCGGTCTTCGCCGCATGGTAGCGCTGCACGTAGTTCTGGTCGATGCCGTAGTTCTGAAGGTTGATGAAGATGCCGTAGATGAGGCACACCCAGAAGGTGGAGGTGGTGAGGTCGCCGGTGAACTCTCCCAGGGAGAACTTGTTGCCTTCGGGCGAATGCATGGCGAGGTCGAACACCTGCGACGGACCTTCGGGCATCGAGAAGCAGAGGATGCCGAGACACAACAGGGCGCCGCCGATGAGGATGATGCCTTGGATGGCGTCGGCCCAGATGACGGCTTTCAGACCGCCCAGCATCGAGTAGATGATGATGGCGATGGAGGTGGCGATGATGACCATGTGGATGTTCCATCCCATGAGGATGTGCATGGGGACGGCCAGGAGGTAGAGGATGCTGCCCATGCGGGCGATTTGCGTGAGCAGGTAGCAGGCGGAGGCATAGAAACGCGCCCAACGGCCGAACTTGTCCTCGAGGAAGGTGTAGGCCGACACGCTGTCGCCGTTGCGGTAGAAGGGGACGAAATAGCGCGCGGCGAAATAACTGGCGATGGGGATGGAGAGAGAGAACACGAAAGCGTTCCAGTTGGAGGCGAAGGCCTTTCCGGGATAGCCGATGTAACTGATGCTCGACACGTAGGTGGCGAAGATGCTCATGCCCACCACCCAGCCGGGAAGCGACCGCCCTGCCTGGGTGAGGTCGCTCGAGGTGTGGTCTTTTTTGTAGAAACTGCAACCGAAGACCACCACGCCGATGGTGAAGACAAGGAAGATGATGAGGTCGATGGTGTGCATGGCTTTTCCTTTAGTGTTGGTTGCGGGTGATGCCTGCCGCCTGGCGGATGCTGTCGGCCACCTGCGGACCGTTGTTCTCCCAGGTGTTGCCGGGGCCGCAGGAGTTCTTCAGGTATTTCTCCGCCGGCGTCCAGTTGTTGCGCACGGTGATGTATGACGACCCTTCGTCGGTGTAGAGGTAGAACCAATGCTCGGGGTCGTGCACGTAGCCAGGCGTGAAGATGTCGCGTACCACGTTTTCTTCGATGAAGGTGTGGGGTTGTGCGCCGAGGGTGTAGATGCCGGCGGTGTCGTACATATGGCGGGCATAGTGGTGGATGAGGTTGCCACGCACCACGTTGTCGGACATTGCACAGGTCTGCTGGTTCCATCCCCATCCCAGGCTGATGCCGGTGTACGACACGTTGGAGATTTCGTTGTGCTCGATGCGGATGCCGCGCACGTAGCCGGCGCCGATGCCCACGCAGCCCCAGTCTTCGTTGGCGGCGTCGTCGATGATGTTGTCCTTGACCAGAAGGTCGCTGCAGAGCACGCGCTGGTCGGTGGGACGGTAGGGAAGGTGTGCCTCATGTGCTTCGGAACCGAATGTCCCGGCGAGGATGGCGGTGCCGCCGATGTCGCGGAAGGTGCATCCTTTGATGTACCCTCCTTGGGTGAAGGTGTGGTAGTCGAGGGCTGTCGAGGCGCAGTGCTCGAAGGTGCAATGCTCGAAACAGACGTCTTCGGCGCAGTTCACCTCCACGGCGGCGGCGGGACGACCCACCCACCCTTGGTTGTCCAAGTTGTGGCCGCCGTTGGGACGACGCATCTGGGGCTTGAGTTTGTAGGCCTCGATCATGTACATGCCGGCTTGAAGGGGCGCGTGGCCTTGCAGACTCGGGCGCATCCACGTGCTGTGGCGGAAGGTGACGCCCTTGATGGTGACGCTGCTGACGGGACGGTCGGGGGTGCCTTCCACCTTCAGCAAGGTCTCCAGGGCGGGCACCTCCACTTCTGCGGTGCGCAGGTCTTCGCCGGGCAGGGGCATGTAGTATAACTTCTGTTCCTTTGCGTCGAGATACCACTCTCCGGGTTGGTCGAGCAACTCCTTTGCGTTGGTGAGATAGAAGGCGGAGTTATGGCCGTCGGTGTTCACCATCGGCGAGGGCCAGGGGTGCATGAAGTGCACGTGGCTCTCGGGGTTGTGGAAGGTGACGGCGGCACTGTCGCCCTCCACCTTGATGTCCTTGATGCGGAGGTTGGCGATGCACCACATCTCATGGAGCACCATCTCGGCATGGGGGGCATGGAGGATTTTGCGCACGGCGGCGGCAGGCACGTAGAGGGTCTCTTTCGCCTTGTCCATCGACAGGATGCGGTGCATCTGTTCGAAGTCTTCCACGTCGCGGGCGCGGACGGCTTTGCGGCCGTTCACCCACATCTGGCGGAACTCCAGCGGACGGCCGTTCCATTCCGGCACGTCGGCCACCCATAGCTTGCCTTGCTTGCGCCATCCGGTGATTTGCACGCCGCCGGTGATGACCACGTCGCCCTTGGCTTCCAAGGTGAGCCATTTGTCCTCGGGACGGATGATGATGGGTTGGGTGAGGCGGTAGGTGCCGGGTTGCAACTGAAGGATGGGGTCCGACCCCTTGTGGAGCCTCTTGATTTCACGGGCTTCCTGAAGGGCGCGCTCGATGGTGAACTCGCCAGGCTTCACCTCGATAGTGAACTCGCCTGACGCCCTTGCTTGCAGGGCAAGGAGGAGGGTGGCGAACAGACAGGTCAGTATCTTGCGGGCATCCATACGGTCATTTCGCTTTTCCCGCGGTTGCCCCAGGCATAGTAGGGGATGAGGCGGATGGTTTGACGTTTCGTGGCTTTGGCGGCGTCGCGGTAGAGGGTGCCTCCCCACGACTGATGCTCTCTGACGAGGACCTCGCATTCCAAGGCGGTGACCCTGCTGTTGGCGATGCGGGTCTCCACGGGGGTGAACCGGGTGTCGAGGGGCAGGAGGAGGTCGTCGATGTCGGTGCCGCCGAGGTCCTGGCTCTCCACGCAGTAGACGAGGGGGCCGCGCACCACGGCCACCTGGCCTCGTGACTCTTCCACGAGGGGGTTGGCTTCCACGATGCGCACGGGCATGGGGAGGTCGATGGTCACCGTGCTGCCTTTCTTCCACGTCCCTTCGAGGGCGATGTAGCCGTTCTCCGCCTTTGCCGTGGCGCCGTTGTCGGTTTTCACCTCCATCTTTTCGCACCATGCGGGCTGATGCAGTTTGATGGTGAAGTCTTTCTTGCCTTTCAGGCGTGTGATGCGCAGGGTGAGGTGTCCGTCCCACGGGTAGTCGCCGGTCTGTTCGATGCCCACCTCTCCCACGCCGTCGATGGTGGCGGTCGTGGTGCTGGCGCCGTAGAGGTTCACCCATAGCGTGCCGCTGCTTGTGGCATAGGCGTAGTCCTGTGCCTGGCAGAGCGTGCGGAGGGTGTTGGGCGGACAACAGAAGCAACTGATGAGTTTCTTGCGCTCCTTGGGCCAGCGCAGGGTGTAGGGCAGTTCGTCGCTGAGACGCAGTGGGTTGGTGTAGAAATAGCCCTCACCGTCGAGCGAGATGCCGCAGAGTATGCTGTTGTAGAAACAGTTTTCCATGATGTCGGCATGTCTGCCATCGCCGGTGGCGAGGAGCATGCGCCAGTTGAAGAGCATGTTGCCGATGTTGGCGCACGTCTCGTTGTGGGCGGTGGAGTGGGGCAGTTGGTAGGGCCGTCCGTAACTCTGGTGCACCTTCTGGATGTTCTCGGGCTTGTAGTCGGTGCCGTCGGGCGAGGTGCCGTCGTAGAGGGCGCCGCAGGCACCGGTGATGTACATCTTCCGCTCCACGATGTCTTTCCAGATGGAGGTGAGGTTGCGCATCAACTGCGCCTCGCCATCCTCGAGGAAGAGGTCGGCGACGCCGGCGTAGAGGTAGTTGGCGCGCACGGCGTGGCCCATGGCGGTGTATTGCTCGCGGAAGGGGATGCGGTCCTGGTTGTCGTCGGTGCCTTCCTTCACCATCCCGCGGATGTCGATGAATTTCTTGCAGAGGGCGAGGTAGCGCGCATCGCCGCTCTCACGGTAGAGTTCGGCCACGGCCATGTAGTGGGAGGGGCAGATGGCGTTGCCGGCGAGTTCCTCCGGGGCTTCCATGCAGAAGCGGTAGAGGAAGTCGGCGGCTTTCACGGCGGCGTCGTAGAGCGTGGTCTTCCCCGTGGCGCGCTTGTGGATGATGCCGGCGGTGATGAGGTGCCCCAGGTTGTAGGTCTCGAAGTTCAGGCGGTTGGCGAAGGCGCTGTCGTCCTTTGTCCCAACGGCGGTGCCTACGGTGGTGGTGTCTTCCACGTCCTTGGGGGCTTTAGCCTCTTCTGCCAACCTTTTGTTCAGTTCGGCGATGATGACGGGGGTGTGGATGTAGCCGTCGGCGCGTTGCGACTTCACCACGCAGCCGATGAAACGGTCCATCACCTTTTCCAGTTCGGGGTCGTGGGTGATGGCATAGACGGAAGCGACGGCTTCCAACCATTTGTACATGTCGCCGTCGTGGAATGGCGGACCGTGGTGCTCGCCGCGCATCTCGCCGGAGGCGATGAGGAAATTGTTGAAACCCTTGCCTTCCTTGGTCTGCCACGTCTCCCACATGCTCTGCAAGGAGGTCTTGCTGAAGACGTCGAAGCGCTCGCCCCAGAAGCCGCCTTGCCATCGCGTGGCGTCGAGGGGGAGGCTGGTCATCACGGCGTGAGGACTGCTCTTGGTGGCGGTGAGACCCTGCGCCGTGGCGGTGAGGGCGCCCGACAGGAGGAGGGTTGCGACAAGGGTGTGTCGGATGGGATGTTTCATGGTGGTGTGGTTTCGTTTACAGGGTGCCGCCGCTTGCTTTCACGCGTTTCTCCCATTCCTCGCGCTCTTTCTGGATGTCGTATCCGCGCTTGGAGAGGTAGTTGTTGATGCGGCCTTTGTATTTGTTGAATGTCTCGTGCTTCTTGTTCGAACTCTCTGCGTCGATGGCGTATTCGCGGGCTTCCACAAGCCAGACCATGATCTGTTCCTTCTCCTCGGCGGTGAGGGTGGGTATCATGTCGCAGTAGGCTTTGTAGGTCACGTCCACCACGTTGTAGGTCATCACGTCTTTCACCTTCACGATGTCGGCGGGCGAGAGGTGGATGGAGAGGTCGGCGTCGAAGTCGAAGTGGGAGCGGTAGAGCCGGGAGTCGCAGGTGGCTTCGGCGAGGGTCTTGTTGGTCTTCTTCAGCGTGTCGCGCTCGGCATAGATGTCGTTGAGTTTGAAATAGCGGTTGGCGACGATGTTCTGCACGTTCTGGCCGCGTGGGGTCCACGTGATGCCCAGGGCGTCGGTGGCTTTCCTTGCACGGCCGATGATGGTGGCGACATAGGAGGGGTCGCGGCCGATGCTGTCGAGGGCGACGGCGGGTTCGGGGTAGGCGTTGAACAACGTCTTCAGGGTGTGGACGTTGCTGCCGTAGTTCATCTTCACGTTGCGCACCATCTTCACGTCGCGGCTGCGCTCCACGAAGAGCCAGCCTTTCCATCCCATGCCGTCGAGGGTCTGTTTCACGGCAGGCAGGTCGATGGCGGGGTCGTTGCAAAGCCACAGGCTGTCGGTGTTGCTGGCGTGGATGGCGCAGATGTTTTTCGCACCAAGGCGCTGGAGGTCGGCGCAGAGGTCCCAGCCGTGCTCCACGATGGTCTGCATCTTGTAGAAGATGCGGATGCCGTCGCTCTTCACCTCGCGCAACAGGCGGAGGTTGCCTTTCGCGTCCAACGGGGTGTCGATGCCCACCACCTTGCCGCGGGCCTTCGCTGCCTCGCCGATGTCGTGGAGACGCTTCACCACTTGTGCGCGCCGCTCCTTGTTCTCCGCCCAGTCGTTGCCGCAGCCGCCGAGGGGGAGGAAGGCCACTTCCACGCCGCCCATCTTGTCCATCGTGTCGAAACAGTCGGACAACAGCGACATGTAAGTGTCTTTCTTCGTCAGGTCCTGGGCATAGAAGCCGCTCATCGCCACCGCACCGATGCGGATGCCGAGACTGTCGGCGGTGTGCTTGAACAACGCAGCCTGGGCATCGTCGCGCAACTGGTTGTCGAAAGCTTCGCGGTCGCCCAGTCCTCCCATGTCCAACTCTACGCCGTCGCAACCCAGTTCCTTGGCAAGGGCGAAGACGCCGAGTTTCTGACGTTTGAGCACCATCCAGTCGCAGACGCCGACGGAATAACGCTCCTGGCTCCATAGCGTGTCGGGTAGCAGGAGGGCAAGCAGCGCCACCAACCAAAATATTTTACGTTCCTTGTTCATATTATTTCTCCTTTGCAATACGTTTGGACAAACAATCGGCAAAGCCCTTGCGAACCTCGTTGTTGGGAAATCCCAGAACGTATATGCCGCGCTTGCCTTCTGTAATCATACTATAGATGATGGGAGTCTTGTCCACATAATAATATCCATCTTTGCGGAGACTCTCGAATTCCTGTATGCCTATGGGGTATTTTTTCTTGCTTGTCATAAAGCAGTTGTTTCGTTTCACGCCGCTAAGTTAAGAAAAAATATTGGAAATTGAAAATAGAGGATTGAAAATCCCATCATATTGTCGACATTCTCATTTCTAAGTGTTGGGTTTTATCCCTTCGGCTAATGTTGGCACATGTTATGAGGACATGATAAAAGTGGGAGAATTTAAGAATGATATGCAGCTCAATGAGAAAGATTCCCGTCTTTTTCTTGGCTCTTCCCTCGTTTCTTCGTACCTTTACCCCCTCGAAAACCATTTCATGGCATTCTGATGATGAAAAGATTACTAAATCCAGTGACTCTTTGGCTGGCAACACTGATTGTGGTGGCTGCCGCCTTGATTACCTATGAATCCGACCTGCTTTGGAAGGTTCAGCAGCACAACGTTTTCCTTGACACCTCTGAGTTCTTACATCAGATGATGGCGGTGCCGGGCGGTATGCTTTCTTATCTGGCGGCATACTTCTCCCAGCATTTCTATCATCCCTGGGTGGGCGTGATATTGATGTGCTGCTGGTGGCTGTTGTTGATGTGGCTGACGAAACGAACGTTCAACATCCCAAACAAATGGGCGGTGTTGACATTGATTCCTGTGGCTATACTGTTGGTGGCCAACATGGTTCTTGGATATTGGGTCTATTTCATCAAACTGCCTGGCTACTTCTATGTGCCCACCATCGGGACAACGGTGGCTACTGCCTTGCTTTGGGCGTTCCGCTGCTTGCCGCAAAACATGTGGGTGCGAGCCGCTTTCATTCTGATGGTGACACTTGTGGGGTATCCGCTGATGGGGGCCTATGCCTTGGCTGCTGTCGCTCTCATGGCGGTGTTGGATTGGCGACTTTCCAATCAAACTTCTCTTATTTCTCGCATCGTGACAAGTGCCGTGGCTTCTCTGGGCATCTTTTTCGTTCCATTGCTCTATTATCACTTCGTCTTTTCCGGGACCAACATCACCGACATCTGGAGAGCCGCCATCCCTGTATTCACCGTTGCTCAGGATTATCCTAATTACTATGTCCCATATTATGCATTGGCCGTATGTTTCCTGATGATGGCTGCCGCCTGCCGCAGAGTGCGTGTGGAGCAGAAAACAATGGACCTTAAGAGTACCAAGGATACAAGGAAATCAAAAAAATCAAAGAATTCTGTGAGACTGCCTGTTGTTTCCTATATCTGGTCTTGCTCCACATTCGTCATCATCGTTGGTGCCGTTTATTGGTTTTGGTACAAGGATGCCAACTTCCATCACGAACTGCGAATGCAACGCTGCGTGGAGCAGGCTGACTGGGAAGGCGTCATAGAGGAAGGTGCAAGGCAGGAAGGTGAACCCACCAGGGCCATCGTGATGATGCACAACCTGGCATTGGGACGACTGGGGCGTCAATGCGATGAAATGTATGCCTTTCCCAAGGGGTCGAAGAAAAGCAATACGCCGCTACCTGTGTTCATGTTTCATGTCGCCGGGCGTATGATGCTCTATCAATATGGTGCTATGAACGAATGTCACCGTATGTGCATGGAGGAAGGCGTGGAATATGGTTGGAATGTGGAACAGTTGAAAGGTATGGCTCGCTGTGCAATACTAAACAAGGAAAAGCAAGCGGCAAGGAAATTCCTCGACATCCTCAGGCATACAAGTTATTATGGGGGTTGGGCAGACCATATGGAGAAGTTGCTCAACGACCCCAAACAACTGGCGAATGACAAGGAAACCGGCCCCATCACACACATGATGCATTACACCGACGGGCTGAATGCCGTGGAAGGCTATGTGGAGAGATTCCTGATGACCTCTCTGGCACAGCAGGATGCCGACGACCTCTTCTTCCAAGAACAGGCCGTCATCGGAGCAATGTGGACAAGAGACCCCAACCTCTTCTGGCCACGTTTCGACCATTATGTACAACTGAACGGCGAAGATAAAATGCCGCCTAGAATATTCCAAGAGGCTGCATGGCTCTTCGCAAACATGCAAGGACAGGAGGGACTGGACGAGTGGGTGCTGCAACCTGGGGTGAAAGAGAATTTAGCCGCTTTCATGCAGTTGATGCAGCAATTCAAACAGACTCCCAACGCAAGCATAAAGAACCAACTGTTTGATAGATTCGGCAAAACCTACTATTTTGAATTCTTCTTCTTAAAAGACATTACATACTATTGATATGAAAAGACTGCTTTTGCTCACCACTATGGCTGCCATGCTGGTGGCTTGTGGAAACAAGATACCCCAAAACTTCTGGAAGTCGGAAAAACTACCCAGCATCTATCCTGACTATGCCGACGTCACGGTGCCTGTCAATATCGCACCGCTGACCTTCCAGGTCGATGGCAAGGATGATGATGTGGTGGCACGACTCTCCGCTGGAGAAGAAGAGTTCGTTTATGCTGGAAAAAAGATACAGCCTGATGCCGATGACTGGAAACGACTGACTGAAAAGGCCAAGGGCGATGCCATCAAGGTGGAGGTGTATGTGGGGCAAAAGGGCAATTGGACGCGATTCAAGCCCTTCAACATCTATGTCTCACCTGATTCCATCGACCCATACATCAGTTATCGACTTATTCCACCTTCCTATGTCACCTATGAGGAACTGACCATCAACCAGCGATGCCTCGAAAATTACGATGAAAGCATCATCTATGACAATATGCTTTGCACGGAAGGAAGCAACGGACAGTGTATCAACTGCCACAACTACCAGCAGTACAACCCTGAAAGGATGCAGTTTCACGCTCGTGAAAACATGGGGGGCACCATCATAGCGTATGATGGAGACATCAAGAAGATCAATATGAGAAATGATTCCATCCTTTCTGCGGGAGTTTATCCCACATGGCATCCTTGGCTCAAACTCATCGTCTATTCCACAAACAAGACTGGGCAAATCTTCCATAGCGTCAATCCCAACAAAATAGAGGTCTTTGATTCCGAGAGCGACCTCATTGCTTATGACATAGAGAAAAACGAAGTGACCAATATCGAGAACGACACCACGGAGATGGAGTGCTTCCCTTTCTGGGCGCCTGATGGAAAGGCGCTATACTACTGCAGCGCTCATTTTGAATACCGTGACACGATAGAAAAGGGACGCGAGTTCACCATGAGAACGAATGAAGCAAAATACAAACTCTATAAGAAGAGTTTCGACCTTGAAACCATGCAGTTTGGACCACGAGAGTTGGTTTTTGATGCCGACTCCCTCGACAAAAGTGCCACGCTGCCTCGCATCTCGCCCGACGGACGATTCCTGATGTTCACACTTGCCAAATATGGCGTCTTCCATATCTGGCACCACGATGCCGACCTCTGGATGCTGGACCTGAAAACAGGTGAAGCACGTAACATGGAGGAAATCAACTCTCCTGACACTGAGAGTTATCACTCTTGGTCGAGCAACGGCAAATGGGTGGTCTTCAGCAGTAGAAGATATGACGGCAACTACACACGACCGTTCATCGCTCATATAGATGGCAACGGGAGAGCCAGCAAACCTTTTGAACTGCCTTGTGCAAACCCCGACCATCATCGTCTGTTGCTCAAGAGTTACAACATACCGGAGTTCATGCGTGGACCGGTCACCATCAAGCCTCAGCAGTTTGCTGATGCACTCAAACAAGAAGCTTCTCCCGTGAAATACGTCAATAGGCTCAGAAAATGATTTTTCACATATGAGACTTAAGTGGTGGTGAAAGAAGCATTGATGATGCACACGCTGACCCTATCATAATCAGTCCCCGATTATGCCAGTCGCACCAGGAAACCGTGGATCAGGACAAACGGGCATCAATAATCGGCAGGGTTGGAATGCCCCAGAAGTCGTAGGGACTTGCTTTATGCATGTCCGAACGCCAAATCTGAAGTCGTAGGGACTTGCTTTATGCATGTCCGAACGCCAAATGGTCTCCAGAAGTCCGAACGCCAAATGGTCCCCAGAAGTCGTAGGGACTTGCTTCATGCATGTCCGAACGCCAAATGGTCTCCAGAAGTCGTAGGGACTTGCTTTATGCATGTCCGAACGCCAAATGGTCTCCAGAAGTCCGAACGCCAAATGGTCTCCAGAAGTCGTAGGGACTTGCTTTATGCATGTCCGATCGCCAAACAGATCACCATAAATCAGCAGGGGGTGTACACGCCGAACGCCAAAAAAGTGTAGGGGTGGTACGGACATGCATGAAGCAAGTCCCTACAGCCGCACCGTTTGCTGCACCGCTTTTGTACGGACATGCATGAAGCAAGTCCCTACAGCCGCACCGTTTGCTGCACCGCTATTCTTGGTTTTTGTACGGACATGCATGAAGCAAGTCCCTACATCCGCAACGGTTGCTGCACCGTGTTTGTTTTTTTGTACGGCCCCGACAGGTAGATGCCGATATTACTATGTCTTCTTGCCTTTCTTGCCATAACGGTCGAATTCCTTTGCAAATCTAATTCTATTTCTCATTCTACAAAAGGAAATTGAAAAAACGTATCAATTTTCCCGTCCTCGTGATACACACGTCCCCTCCGGATTTTGGGATGTTCTACAAATGATTTTTGTCATAAAGTTCTTCCAGTTTGGAACCTAACTCATCTATTTCTTTTAAAATAGCAAGAACTACATACTGTGGTCCTTTTTCCCATTCTTCATAATGTCTAAAAGACTTATTTCCCAGTGAAGTACTACCTGAATTTATATAACCGTTCTCTTTCAAAAGATTTAAGATAGCATCTTGATGAATGATAGACCTTTTTGAATAATTGTTATTAGGGTCAAATTGACTATCTCGAATGGTTACGAAACCATTCTGTACTGCTGTTACCCTTACGACAAAATTAGGGGATATTTTATACCACTTATTATCTTTAATGATTATCCGCTTGTATCCGAAGGGCGGCCTGAAAGGCCTGCAAGCACATAGCCCAAGGCAACGCCTTGGGTGTCAAGATGTTCATAGTCGCCCTGTAGGGGCATAAGCATTTGTAGATGAAAGGCTTATGCCCCTAC
>JAFWSS010000199.1 GCA_017524385.1 Prevotella sp. | reverse complement strand
GACTTATGGCCTTTCGAGTGTGTTCCCGACGCAGAGGCGGACAAAAGGACACCTGCCCAAAAGCTCCATGCCAGCGAATTCTATAAATATGACCCCCAATATCAGGAAGCAGTAGTACAGGCATTGCTTAATAGGTATCTCAACAAGAAGGAAGTGGCTTATTATATGACCCGTATAAGAAAAATGGCCCAACGTCACCCGGACACCCTGACACAGGTAATCATGGTGATTCAGGGCAAGGAGAAGCAGCCCAAGTTCATCAAGGGTACCAAGCAATACAAGCGCAATGCCATCATCGACTATGTACTGAAGGAAAACCTGAAGGAATTCGGGTGGTCTATAGAGCCGCCTGCATCAAGGAAAGAGAGGACAAGAGACCTTTTTGAAACCGTGTGAACATAATACAATTTAATATATCAATACTTATATAATGTAAATCAAGTCAAATTTTAAAGCGCGTTCAAATGAAGAGAAAAAACAATCATCTCCCATTCGTGGGACTGGAGGGGTTAACATCACCCCTTGCATGCCATAGGCCAAAAATGTTCAAGATATTTGGTAGGTGTTTAACCCTGTCAAGCACCCCCTCTGGACACCCCCTTTTGTGCAGGTTTTTAGAAAATTTGTGCAGAATTTGTGCAGAAAGCGTGTTCAAAAAAAGGAAGTGCTTGAAAATCAAGCACTTCCGATTTGCATTTGTCGGGATTACTGGACTCGAACCAGCGACCTCGCGCCCCCCAGACGTGTGCGCTACCAACTGCGCTAAATCCCGATTTTGCGTTGCAAAGGTAGGCTTTATTTTTGAATAACGCAAATTTTAAAGCAGTTTTTTTTGTTTTTTCTTGGTTCTCTCCACTTTTTCTCCGTTTTTCAACTAATAAAAAGGCGTTTTTTTAAATCTCTGCGTGTTCAGATATATAGGTAGTCGGTCACAACAACAACAAATAATGCGCAATAGACATTAGGCATTCTTGATTTGGCAATCTTCTGGCAGAGACGGGAAGAATCTCAGTCTCTACTGGTGAGCACCGGTTTTTGCAGTAGTTGCATCTACCGGTTTATGCTATAGACCATATCGTTCAACTTTCACATATCGTCCAATGTCTACGAATAGGCATCGCCTGCCGATTGGAGGGGAGGTCGGGCGCATCATTTCTGTTCCCGATGAAGACCAAAACTTTTGCACCTGAAAAAAGTTTTATCCAAAAAAAAGTGGGGTTGCATTTGATGTTTTCGAGAAAAAGATTAATTTTGCAACATAATCATAGCTTGGATATTCGTTTTGAATACTCTTAGTACATGCTTTGTGTAATTAAAAAATTGAGATAGAGTTTAAAACACAATTATGAAAAGACTTATATTTATTTTTGGCACATTGCTGATATGTGCAGGACTAAGTGCCCAGAGTATGAAGATGGTGGTCGATAGCAAAGGTGGAATTGTTGGTCGTCTAGTGAAAACCAATGCAACCACTTATACCGTTTCGGTGCAGGATGACTACGACGTTCCCAAGGCTGGCAACCATGTTGAGGTGTTTAGTGCAGCGAAAGGGCAGGGCATCGTCTATCGTGATCCCGACCGTGTGGGCAATATCAACGTGCGCAAGGGACCATCCACAAAGACGGCGGTGATAGCAAAGATTGTCGAGGATGATGGTTTGCCCGAAGTCTACGACTGCCTCGGTTTGGTGAAAGGGTGGTATAAGATAAAGATCGACGGTAAGATTGGCTATGTACGTGCCGACCTGATGACATGGGATGGCATGTGCACATTCTGACCGTTCATTCGAACCTACATCATTCACTCGAATTTCCAATCTACAGCGAAAACGATTGTTAGCATCTAATCAACAACTTTCAACCCGGTTGAAACGCCCTGAAAGGCCTGAAAGGGCAACCTGCTCTTAGCCCAGGGCACGCCCTGGGTTGTGGGAAAGGGGTGAATTCGCCCAGCAAGGGCAAAAGAATGGTGTTTGGGTAAGGCTTTTGCCCTTGCAGGGCGACTGTTATATAACACACATGGATTCCCAGGGCGTAGCCCTGAGCTGTTATTTCGTTGGCCTTACAGGCCGTCCGGCATTAATAATCCAACCGCACCTCAACAACTTTCTGAAGTTAAGTGGAAGTTTAAAGGGGGTGAAGGGAAGCCGAAGGGACGTTGTATTCTCTTTTACAACCTTTTTTGGGGGGAATGATGTACCCTATTCTTATTTATACTTTTAGGAGAATCTGCAGAAGCGTGATATTCATCGGGATTTGCAATATTTGCAATCCCGATGTATTGATTATCGAGAACCAAAGGTCGGTGGCTTAAGTGGAAGCCTCCAAGTAGGGTAGGGGAGGGGATAACCAGCACCGCAATTTGCTCAAACACTCTTTTTTATATGGGCCGAGAGACTGACGTTTCTCCACCCAAATCTGAAGGTCTGTTCAGAACACAGGCAGGGTTCGATATTTGCAGAAGTTGATGAAGCTTCGAAAACTTTGTCTTTCTACCCTGGAAATCACTTCTTCTTGCCAAATACTTGATAATTGTAGTCTCTTATCCTGCACACTTGGTAGGCAGAGTCTGTCCAAACCTTGGATAGGACGACGAGCAAGGAATCGTTGCTATAAGAATAATACAAGGGTGACTCTTCTTTCCCGACCTTCTTCATTCTCTCATGAATCACTACCTTTTTAAGTTCTTCATCATACAGGATGACAGCGGTGTCGTTATCTACTATACGATAATGGTCGGAGTTGAGCAAGAGGACATATTCGCCCAGCTCGATGGGAATGGTGCGTTCGAAAGAGATTTCCATATTATTTGAAAAATGGGTGTTGTTTCTGAGGGTGTATGTTTCCAATTCCCATTCTCCGTATTTTTCTTCGAAGCGCTTTTGACCCATCGCTTGACGTACATAGCCAACCACGTCGTCGGCTTCAAGGTATTGCGAACTCAGCAGACTGTCGGCGGCGATACGTTCGATTTCACGAATCTTGATGAATTTCCCCGTTTGCTTGTTGGTGAGATGCAACCTCTCAATCATTCGCTCCAATCGGGCGGTCTGGCAGCGCAAACCAACATCCTTGGCAGAGATGCCCGGTATATAGGTGAAAAGGATGATAGCCCCTCCGAAAATCAAAGCCATCAATTGGAAGAGGCGTGTACGCCTCCATACAAGCATAAGCACGAAAAGTGTCATCAGCACTCCCGCCACCAAAAGATAGAAGCGTCCCTCGGTGAAACTATAGAGTCTGATGCGATAGATGCTGCCTATCCAGAACATGATGAGTGGCGGTATCGCAATCCAAGTGAAATTCTTGTAAAACCAATTGTAATGGCGCTTGGGCAAGATGTATTGTGTAAGATATCCCGCTAGCGACACGGTGACAAAGGCCATCACCATATAGGCGACGCCACCTTTCGGCAAGTTCCATGTGACGGCAATCTTGATGAAGTAGGCATAGAGGATGACGGTGTAGATGATGATGGCTGGTGTGAGGATGCCATTGAGAATGAGGCTCATCACCTTTGGCAATCCAGCCTCGGCATAATCTTCGCGGTCGATGAAGAAAGCGCAGGCCAACGGAGCCACCACAAACCAAACAAACTCGAAGATGTATTCATAAAGGTTGTCAGGCATGTTGATACCGAAGATGTAGAGGAAGGATGCCACGATGACCCACACCGCCAAATTGAACAGTCCGGCGACGAGTATGCCCAAGAACCCTTGGGTAACCACATGCAGCAGATGGCTGGCAAAGGAACTGTTGTCCATCCTCTTGGTGCCAATAACCAAAAGTATGGCTGCAAGAACATACGTGAAATAGAATGCGGTGCTCCATAAAAACGGCTTCAGGTTCAAGGCCATCAACGGTAGGAAGAGCAGATAGGAGAGTGCGTATGCCCATTTGTTGACACGATGAAGGTAGAATGTCAGGACGAACAATGGGACGAAAAGCCAAAGGATGTCTCCATTGACCCAACTGTTCGTCTCCATATGCACCGTGTCCCATCGGCTGGTTGCCGTGTACAAGACAGCGATGAAAAAAAACGACAGGCACAGGGCGGTCTCCACGGGCAGTTCTTTCGGACAAAGAAGCAATTCACGTATTTTCTTCAGGTTCATAAACGTTGGGATGGTTTAATGGTACTTTTGCTGTTACAAATATAGTAAAAATATGTTTGATAAGCCGATTTGATGAAGGATTTAACTTTTCTTTAGGGAAAAATTGTAAAAATATCTGTTTTTTCAAGTTTTAAAAGATAAATCGTTTACTTTTTGTTACCTTTGCCTTTTTGAAATACAAGCGCAATGGAAATCATCAGGACAACCACGACGGCAGGGCGGGCTGGAGCCTATTATGTACGCATCCAAGCGATGGCCAGGAAACACCAGATTCCACTCGATGTGGAGTTTGACGAACACGACACGCCATGCACCAAGTATGTTGTGGCTGTTGACAACTTTCTTCCCATAGCCACGTGTCGTCTGTATCCCTTGGATGAGCACAGCGTGATGCTGGGGCGTATCGTCGTTCTTCCAGAATACCGCCATCGGGGCATCGGCACGCGTGTTGTCAAAGAGGCAGAGACATGGGCCAAGGAGATGGGTTTCACAAGGGCAGTCCTCGAGAGTCGTGACAACAAGATTCCTTTCTACGAATCAATTGGTTACGCTGTCGACTTTGAACAAAAGGTAGAAGGAGAGACGTTCACTTGCTATAGGATGGAAAAAAGTTTGGCGTGATTAGTGTTGCCAGTTTAACTCAAATGGTCAAAGCAGTATATGAAAATCATTTTTTTAGATTTCGACGGCGTAATGGACACAGCCTATTACGATGATTTACTTTTCGAAGAGGGGCTTGATGCTTGCGATGAGTTCGGTCCCATTTTCGACCCCGACTGTGTGAGGAATTTGAAAGAAATCATCGACAATACCGGAGCAAGCATAGTCGTGACATCTTCGTGGAAGGAATGTATGGCCTACGAGGCATTCCTCGACATGTGGATGGCCAGGGGGTTGCCTGGTTTCGTGACAGACGTGACACCAACGGTGAGCGGGAAACGAGGTGACGAGATAGACGCCTGGCTGGATGAATGTGACAGGGATTGCCAATATGTAATCATTGACGATCTGGATGGGAGCAATTTCAACGAACATCAACTGTCGCGATTGCTTGTCGTCAATCCTTACAACGGGTTGGATGATGTAACTATGGAAAGGGCAATAGCCTTGCTGAATCAAGAAGGATAAACCAAATCAACCAAAATGAATTAGATGGAAATAAAGTACAAAGACATTCACGATTTCAATCAGCAGGAACTACAAGAGCTGTTTCTTTCGGTAGAATGGTCTTCCGGGCATTTCCCGGAAAAGTTGGTTGTTGCCATGCGTAATTTCGAGACCGTTTATACGGCATGGGACGACAACAAACTTGTTGGCCTCGTATGTGCCATGGACGATGGCGTCATGAACGCATATGTGCACTATCTGCTTGTTCACCCAGACTACCATCACAAGGGTATAGGCAAACACTTGGTGGAGATGATGAAAGAGCACTACGCCGACTATCTTCGAATCGTAGTCGTAGCCTATGACGAAGAACTAGACTTCTACCGGTCGTGTGGATTCAAAAAGGCTGGTGATGCAAGTGCGATGTTCATCACCAGCCTTTGGACATAGGAAGCATTTACTTCCTTACGATTACGCTTCCGCTAGCCTGATGTGTGGCAAGTATCAGCACCTCGGCAATCTGCACATGTTCGGGTGCGTTGGCGGCAAACACCGCCACGTCAGCGATGTCGTCGCCAGTCAGTGGTTTGATGCCTTGATATACCTTTGCGGCACGGTCGTGGTCGCCATGGAAACGAGTGTTGCTGAAGTTGGTCTCTACAAGTCCGGGTTTTAGGTTGGTCACTCGGACAGCCGTGTCGGCCACGTCGATGCGTAGCCCGTCGGTGATAGCCTTGACAGCCGCTTTTGTGGCACAATAGACATTGCCTCCGGCGTAGGCGGCATCACCTGCCACAGACCCCACATTGATGATATCGCCACGGTTGCGTCTCACCATTCCAGGAACGATGAGCCTTGTCATCATCAACAACCCTTTGATGTTTGTGTCAATCATTGTTTCCCAATCATCGATACTGCCCTCATACTCGGGTTCCAACCCAAGAGCCAGGCCGGCATTGTTGACCAGCACATCGATATCCTGCCATTCTTGAGGCAATTGGTCCAAACATTTTTCTACCTTTTCTCGGTCTCTCACATCAAAGACCAAAGACATCACCTTGGTTCCTTTTGCAACCAATTCCTCTTGAATTTCTCTTAGACGTTGCTCATTCCTTCCTGTGAGTATCAGCTGGTCGCCGTTCTCAGCGAATTTCATTGCACAAGCGAGGCCGATGCCGCTTGTCGCTCCAGTTATCAATACGATTTTGTTCATTTTAATTCTTCTTTCGTTTTTCAATCAATAAGCCACTTGTATCTTCCGTTGCCGGTGTCGTCGATGCATTAGACACGTGATGACGACTTGCAAAAATCTTACATATGGTGAATCTTGGATTTAATCAACCGCAAAGATAATAAAAAAACAGTATTATTCACAAAATATTAATAATCTATTCTACACAAATCTGGATGATTATCACTTGCGACTACTTTTTCACCTCAGAATAATCTGAACAATCGAAGTTTTCCATACTCTCTAAAACCATAAAAATGGCGGAGTGAACCCCCCCGCCATTTCCATGCCTCCATCTATGCTGCAAGTCTAAACCCTTTTAGCAAGACTCTGATATTTCTCCCGAACCTTCTTTCTGTAGCGACATGCGATGCTTTTGGCCGTGTCGGCATTGGCAAGCCCGCATTTTTTTGCTATGCTGCTCCAACTTAGCCCTTCCACATACCGACCTATCAGCAGATGGCGACATTGTTCGCTCATCTCTCCAACAATGGTTTCAACAAGATTCTCACAGTTTTCCTCCTGCAGAAGGGGGTCGCCATCATCGTTGGCTAGCATGGCATACTCCAATACATCATTCGGGATGGCTTTGCATCCAGTGCCCCCATCGCCTATGGCAACAGTGATCATACGACTTCTCTTGTTGAGCATCTTGAGGCTCAAGTTGATGCAGATTCTGAGGAAGTAGGTGTAGAGCGAACTGGTGAGGGTGGTCAGTTTTCCATTGAGAATATTAAGGTAAAGCGCGATGGATGAGTCTTGGTAAACATCCTCGGAGTCATCACCCGACAAAGCAGGGAATGTTTTCTTGAGATACAGCAATGTGCGTTGTTTGTTCTCTGACAAAAACTGATTCAGTTGACTAAAATTTTTCATATTACAATGGCTTTTGTTAGTTCTTTCACATGCAAAGATAGTTTGCACATTTATTATCTAATAATAAAAATTGATGCCTTGTACGAACCGGCCTTTCTATTGTATGAAATGAAGATATCGAAGGAACGCAACCCTGAAAACCTATGATTTATGGGGAGTTGTAGAGGAGTTAAAAGAAAGTTTAATGAGGTGTTGAAGGGGATATGTGCTCACTTTTGCTATGAATAGAGGTCACATTGAAGTATCAGGAACGATGAAGCAGCAAAAAACGCAAAGAATGGCGGTGCACACTCTCCGCACCCATCCAAGGCTGGGAAGGAAAGGGGTGAAAACCCTCTTGCTTATAAAATAAGGTAAAATGGGCAACCGCATAGCACGATTTTTTTGTCGACCTGACTTTTTTTTTGAAAAAAAGTGTTTCTCCTGTTTACCTTTTCTGTTATTTTGTAATAAAGAGTTGAGAGAACAAAAAACAGTATGTTAAATTTTAAAATTTTTGAGTTATGAAAAAAATGATGTTTATTGCACTTGTAGCTGTCGCTTTCACCTTTGCTTCTTGCTGGGATAAGAATACCGACAAAGAACAAAAACCTGGAACTGAGATGGTTGTTGGCAACGGTGACGAAGACACCACAAAGACCGATGTCGTCGATGCCGAGAAGGGCGACAAGGCTGCTGATGCCGACAATGCAGAGAATGCAGACAAGGCAAAAGAGGCTGACAAGGCCGAGAAGCCCGCTGAAGGCACCGAGACTCCTGCTGGTGATGCTGCCGAAGCACCAGTCAAGTAAGAAAGCGAAAAGAACCTTATCACAGCCCCTCCCGAGATATCGAGAGGGGTTGTTGCTATTTGAACTTGTAGTATAAAAAAGCATACGCACGGAAAAAGAAATCCACTTCATTCTTGCTCGCTTATAGATATTTTCTTACTTTTGCATCATACTTTTAATCCCTGCCAATTATATAAAGGTGTGAATCACCACCATTTCATCGTGGCAGATAGACTAGTTGGAATCATGGAGAAAAACAATGTGAAAGAGATTTATCTTGCAGGAGGTTGTTTCTGGGGAACAGAGCATTTCTTCAAGCAGATAGAAGGTGTTGTGGAAACAGAAGTGGGATTCGCCAACGGACAAACGGAGAACCCTACTTACAAGGAGGTATATACCGATGAGACAGGCTATGCTGAGACAGTCCATGTCAGATACAACCCCGATGTGGCAAGTCTTGAGTTCTTGTTGCATATGTTCTTCAAGGCCATCGACCCGACGAGTTTGAACAAGCAAGGACATGATGAAGGCACCCGCTATCGCACCGGCATATATTATATCGACGACAAAGACTTGCCTGTTATTGACAAGGTGTTTGCAGAAGAACAACAGCACCACGCTCTGCCCCTCGTTGTGGAAAGGCTGCCCTTGAAAAACTTTTATACAGCCGAAGAGTATCATCAGGACTATCTCGACAAAAATCCGTCGGGTTATTGCCATTTGCCCCTCTCGCTGTTTGAGTTTGCAAGGAAAGCGAAAGATTTAAAGCCATCAACCAAATGAACATATTGATTCTCGCCGGGAGTCCTCGGAAGGGTGGCAATACAGACATGCTGGTGGAGGCTTTCGTCAAGGGTGCCATTCCAAGACACCGTGTCGAGGTGGTGTCTGTAAATGACTACAAGATATCTCCCTGTATGGGATGCAATGCCTGCTTCAAGAATGGGCAGCATGCTTGTGTGCAAAAGGATGACATGCCGGTTATCTACGAGAAGATGTCAAAGGCCGATGTGCTTGTGATAGCCTCACCTGTATATTTCTATGGTTTGAGTGCGCAGTTGAAAGCCATCATCGATCGCTGTCACAATCCTCTTCGTGACACCTTTCGCATCAAGAAGATGGCATTACTTCTTGTTGGCGCCGCCTCGCTCCCTGAATTGTTCGACAGCATCCTTGTCCAGTATCGGCTTTGCCTGAACTTCTTCAAGATGGAAGATGCAGGGCATGTGTTGGTTCGAGGCGCGAAAGAAAAAGGCGACGTCAAGAATGGCGATGCCTTGCAAGAAGCTTTTGGATTAGGGCAACGTATCTGATAGAAAGGATGAAACGCCTGCCATTGCAGTAACCATTGCAGCCACTGTCGCAACGTTCGCAGCCGTTCAGAAAGGGCATTTCATATGAACAATGAGAATAAAAACATGAAGACCGCAATCGTACAACACGTCATCAGATGGAACGAATTGGAGTGGAACCTCCAACACCTCACCTCACTGCTAGACCAGCAGCCAGGGGCCGACCTTTATGTGTTGGCCGAAACCTTTGCCACTGGATTTCTGGCCGAGGGTTCTTCCGGACAAGCCGAGGTGCAATCGCGACAGATATTCAGTTGGATGCAGCAACAAGCGCATAGGCTCGATGCCGCCATTGCCGGCAGTGTTGCCATTGTCGATGACCGTGGGCTGTTGCGCAACCGCCTCTTCTTCGTCAGACCGGATGGCAGTCACGACTATTATGACAAGCGCCATCTTTTTGGCTATGCCGGAGAGACGGATGAATATGTGGCTGGTGAACGACGTGTGGTGACAGAGTGGCGAGGAGTACGCTTCCTCTTGCAGGTGTGCTATGACCTGCGGTTCCCCGTGTTCTCCCGCAACCGTGGCGACTATGATGCCATCATTTATGTGGCCAACTGGCCGTCACGCCGTCGCGAGGTGTGGCAGACGCTACTGAAGGCCCGCGCCTTGGAAAACCAATGCTTCGTGGTGGGTGTGAACATCGTGGGCTGCGACAAGGTTTGTGAGTATCAGGGCGACTCGGTGGTCATCAATGCCTATGGCCGTGCCATCGCATCGTGTGAGAGTGGAAAGGTGGAAGTCTCCATGGCGGAACTCGATATGGATGAACTGCAACGGTTCCGCATGAAATTTCCCGTGTTGGAGGATGGCGACAATTTCAAGATAGACAACGTATGAATCCCGTATCCATCAGGCTGCTCAACCAGCAACTTGTAGCACCTCAGTTCTGCGATCCGGCCGAGGTGGTAGGTCTCATGGGGGCCATGCAGGCACAGGAGTATCGCATGATGCGATGGGCTGTGGGGATGCGGACACGAAGACCGTCGTCCAAAGCATTCAAACTGGCTTTCGATTGCGGACGCATCATCCGCCTCCACTTGATGCGAGGCACTTGGCAATTGGTATCCGCCGATGACTACTGGCCAATGATCAATCTCTTTGGGCCGAAGGCTGTCGCCGTCACGAAAGGTTGGATGAGCAGCAACAAGATTTCCATTTCGGACGAAGAGCTGCTTCGCGTCAGGGACATCCTTGCGCAAACAGCTGCCGACTGTTCGGTTTATGACGCTAGCCAATTCAAGGGTGGGGGAGCGACAAAGCAGGACTTTGTCCGAGCGTTGGAGGAGAAAGGAATGCAGATGGACGATCATCGCCTGTCCTACCATATCCGAATGGCAGAGATGTCAGGCACCCTGTGTAGCGGGGAATTGTTGCCGACAAAAGCCACCTACGCTCTCACCGCCGACAAGGTGAAGCTGACCGCCAAGATGGACAGGGACGAAGCCTTGATGCTTTTCACCCGCAAGTACTTCCAGAGCCGTCAACCGGCAACGTTGGAGGATTTCGTGTGGTGGTCGGGATTGAACATCAGCGACTGCCGCAAGGGAATAACACTCATGGGCGACACCCTTCATGTGGAGAAATGGCAGGGCAGGGAATTCTACCTGACAGACGATTGCCGCACAAAGGGATTCCGGCGGGGGAAGTTTCTTTTGATACCTCCCTACGACGAATACCTTATCGGTTATAAAAGCCGGGATGTCGTCCTGCCGCCTGAACATAGGCACCACGCCCACAACAATAGTGGCATCTTCCAACCCATCATAGCACATGATGGCACGATATGCGGCAACTGGGCTCCCTTCAAGAAAGAGTGCCAAGTGCGCTTCTTCGACGATGAGTTTGGCGAGGAGGATGTGAAAGAGGCTTGGCTGGCATACAAGGGTTTCTGCATGTCTTGATTTTTTCATTTTCCTTCTTTTAATTTAGAAGAAATGATTAACTTTGCAAAACACTTGTGTTACCAATTTTCATCCTTCTGGTTCATGACCATCACTCGCACCGGTAGTAGGTTTCATCATCAGGGGTGGAGTTGAGGTGCATGCTAACGTAGATATGCCTATGAAAACAGCTTTCAAATTCAAAGAATACATCTGGCTAGTGGAAACCATCCACAATGCTCGCAAGATTACATTTGCTGAGATTCAGGAGAAGTGGCTTCGGAGCACTCTGAGCGAGGGGGTGGAATTGGCACGTTCCACTTTCAACCGTCACAAGGATGCCATTCAGGACATGTTTGGCATCTATATCGAATGTGACCGTCAGAATGGTTACAAGTATTACATTGGCAACGAAGAGGTGCTGAGGGACGACAGCGTTCAAAACTGGCTTCTTTCCACACTTTCCGTCAACAACATCATCGGCGAGAGTTTGTCGTTGCAAAACAGGATCATCCTCCAGTCCGTTCCTACGGAAGAGGGCTATCTGGAGATGGTCATCGAGGCGATGAAACGAAGTGTCAGGATTGCCGTCGATTACAGGAAATATGGCACGGACAAACCTAATCACTTGAATTTCGAACCTTATTGCCTGAAACTATTCAAGCAACGCTGGTATATCTTGGGGCATTTCCATCGTGATGCGACAGAAGAAAAACCTGAGTCAGACTACTTCGGCATCTTCTCTTTCGACAGGATTTTGAGTATGGAACTGACCGACACCAAATTCACCATCGACCCTGACTTTGACGCACAAGGATATTTCGACGAATGCTATGGTGTGTTGGCAGGAGACGGCACAAAGGCGGAGCGGATTGTCATACGCGCATACGGATATGAACGATACTATCTGAGAGATTTGCCCATTCACAAAAGTCAACGACAGATAGGGCAGGGGGAGGATTTCGCCGATTTCGAACTGTTCATGCGTCCGACCATAGATTTGAGTGGGCATCTCTTGAGTCGGGGAAATCAAATCAAAGTGCTTACACCACAGTGGTTGGCTGACGAAATCCGTGACATGCACTTGGAAGCTGCGGCCTTGTATGAAGATGAAGGAGATTGAAGATTAATCGTCTTCGCTTGTGCCTCGATTTAACTTCTTTGAATCGTCTGTCACTCGGAATAGCTTGAAAAAAGTTTTTTTCGTCTTTTCCCTCACTTGTACCACGATTTGAGACAAGATCCATTTAACTTCGCAACCGAATATCTATATAACCTTATATAATATATGAGAGTTTTTTTCAGTTTTGACTACAAAGGAGGCATAGCCTACCTAGGTATGAAGGAGCAACCGATGATGATGGACATACAGGTGACCGATATCGGCAAACTACTGGATTTCCTGGAACTGCGCCTTGGATTGCATACCATAGGCAAGTCGGAGACAGAGAGGCTTGTCGGGTACTACAAGTGTGTTCGCGACTATATGAAATCACATCATGACGGTTCCAACAAGCAACTCCATGGCAGTTACACGGTTTCGCCTCTTGCCACCAGTCGGGAAATGTTGAAATGGCGTGATGCACTCGCTTTCTATGGATGGACCAAAGACACTCCTACGCCGAGTCACAGACTGGAGGTGTTGCAGGGTGTGGAACTTCTTTTTGAAGAGAAGGGCTTTCCCGATGTGGGCATACGCTTGAAAAACATCGTTGAGCGTTTGAATCAGAAGAAAGGAATGATGAAAGACGTGACATTTGTAATGCCATACAATATGGACTTTTTGAATCCCGTTCTGAAGGAAATCTTCTCCCTTGCCGTGGTCGACGGTGCACAAGTTGAACAGATAGCCACGCCTAAGGTCGAAGGTGAAAACAACCTTGCCAAACTCAAACGCTTGCTGACAACAGAAACAACAGAAAGCATAGAACTTGGCCTGGAGGATGACTCAGTGAGGATATGGAACTTCAAGGACGATATGGAAGCAGAGGAGTATCTTGCCATGATGGGTGATGATGACTTTGACGTAACCATACAACCCGACACAAAACTGACGGACAACTTCCTCCACATGATGGGCAAGCCGGTGACTGGTTCGTCGGTTGCCAACAGTGCGCCGCAAATCATACAGTTGTTCTTCACAGGCGTTGCCATGATGGCACGTCCACTAAACATCGGCGCTTTGCTTCAATGGCTGTATGCACCCATTCATCCTCTGCCAGGAGGTTTCAGATACCGACTGGCCGAACGACTAGCACGCACAGGGGGGTGGGTCCCTAACACAGAAAGAGAAAGAGGAGATGACTGCTTTCAACTCGTGCAAGAGTGGACCGAGGGCAAGCAGGAAGCCGAAAAAGGCCAGCCTATCGACAAGAAAGAACAAAAGGCGCGCAAGCACAAGGTGACAGTTTTCCTCCCTGACTTCAATGGGGGAAAAGAAGACAAGATGCCGATAGAGAAACTGCATACCTTCCTTACAGAATTAGGTGCATGGAGCAGGCAACAATCCGCCATTGCCATACAGGAGGACCAAAACGACTTGCGAATCGCACAACTCAACAAACTTGCCGAACTTTGTGATACGTTGAAGGACTTGACGGACGATATGGATTCGACAGGATTGTTGGAATTCAGTGAGATAGAAAAACACATGGCGTGCCTGTATGAACCATCGGAGTTCAAGCAATATGGTGCACAAGCGACTTCCCGTTTCACTGTTTCTTCGCCAGGACAAATTGCAGCAAAGGCCGACAAGGTGCTTTGGGCTGGGCTTCACGACTTTGAACCTATGTTGCCGGAAACAAATTTCCTCACACCAACGGAATATGACTGTTTGAAGCACCACCTCAAACTATGGGAGATGGATGATGTGCGCAAGGCTCAGCAACAAACACTGTTGCTGCCGCTGCTCTTCTGCCAAAAGCAACTGACGTTGGTGACTATGGAAACGGTTGGCGGTGACATCATTAACAAACACCCGATGATAGTCAGAATAGAACAACAGGTGAAAAACCATAAAAAACTTACCCTCAGGCCAAGGATAAGCGCTGACTGCTACGTGCCAGTTGAGCCTTTGACCAATAATGCCACTTGTGGTTCCAATGGATTATATGCTGAAATCAGCAAGAGCAAACTGATAAAATGGAGGGAGAAAGAGAGTCCTTCATCGTTGGACAAATTGATGCAGAATCCTCTCGATTACACTTTGGAGAACATTGCCAAAATCAGAGATAACGGGCAGAGCATCTTGAATAATGTAGCCATGACGAAAGGCAATGTTGCCCACGCAGTCATACAACATCTTTTCCTCGAGCCAGAAGACCCGGAAAGTGGTTACGCCGATGCCATCAAGGCCCGTGTGGAAGCCAAATACAAGAGCGTGTTCGACAAGATGGTGGAAACCAAGGGGGCTGTTCTCTTGCTCCAGGAGAATGCCATTGAACGCAGGCAGATGTATGAACAACTGCGTGATTGCATCGACCACCTGATAGACATCATCGAGAAAGACAAACTGCATGTCGTGGAATGCGAGATGCCACTTGAAGGCACCATGTTTGAAGGTCCCGACGACGGGATGCCCGACATTTATGGATTTGCAGACATGGTGTTGGCTCGAGAGAACGGGCAACGAATCATCTTCGACTTCAAGTGGACTGTCAGGAAGGATCATTATAAGGATCTGTTGAAAAATAACCGCTCATCGCAGCTGGCCATTTATGCCAAATTGCTGAGTGAACAAACTGGTGACAATTCATTGCCTACGGCTTACTTCCTGATGCCCCGTGGCAGATTGTTCAGCACGGAAGAATTCAATAGTTATTGGGCCACCAAGGTTGAAGTGGATGAAGGCTGCGAAGGAGACATTATCAGCAAAATCGTGGCATCCTACCTTTATCGCCGTGATGAAATCATGAAAGGGCGAATAGAGATGGGGGAGGAGTGCCTCCTCGAAGAACTTGACTATTTCAACGACACAGAGCCGTGCAACCTATTTCCTTTGATGGGTGACAAAACCAAGGAAATAAATGCCTACAGTAGTTATGCACATCTAAAGTATTGAGGGGAGAGAAATCATGAAGAATGTTACCTATATCAGCGCTGGTGCCGGTAGTGGCAAGACCTATACATTGACAACGAAACTGGCAGAACTGATTGCCAAGGGCAAGAACGATACAGAGCATGTGGAGCCAGAGCAGGTCATACTGACCACCTTCACAAGAAAAGCAGCCAGTGAGTTCAAGGAGAAGGCGAAAGCAGAACTCTATAAGAAAGGCATGTATGATGAGGCTTCACGTCTCGACAACGCCTTGATGGGAACCATCGACAGCGTGGCAACCACCTTGCTTCAAAAATATTGGTACACCGTAGGTTTGTCGCCCCAGCAAGGTGTGATGGACGACAATGCCAAGGCTACGTATATCAACCAGAGCATTGCCAATATCCCCACGGATGATGACTTGCATTTCTTTGCTACGTTCCGCAAGATTTTCAGCATCACCGACAGCAAGTCCCATCCCGATGACAACTTTTGGAAAGACCATTTGAAGGAAATTGTTGAAAAAAGCATCAGTTTCGACATCGATGATTACTCTACAAGCGTGGAGGAGTCGTTGGGCATTCTGAGGAAATTGTGCAATGGCAAGCATATCCATATCAACTTGGAACAACGGAAGGCTGTGCTCGAGGCCATGCTTGATGAAGTCGGAGGTTGCAAAAAGTCGAAAACAAGGGATAATACACTCAATAAAATCAACGAACTCAAGGATAACGGCAAGAGAATGGATGACATTGAATGGTATTCTGAGTTTGCCAAGATTGTAGATGGTGCACCTTCGATAAAGAACACCAACCCCGACCCTGACTTGGAAGAAGCCAAGCAAAATGCTGTTGACATTTGGCTCAGCCAGAATGTTTATGACCTTCAGGAGAAATATATCCAGACAATTTTCAGACTGGCTAAGGAATGGAATGAGCAGTACACTCTATACAAGTTGAACAAACGCATCGTTGATTTCAGCGACATAGAGCATTACATACATAAACTACTTCAAGACAAGGAGGTGGCGAAGGAAATAGGTCGCACCTACACCCACTTGTTCGTGGATGAGTTCCAAGACTGCTCTCCCATCCAAGTGAAAATCTTCATGGTGTTGGCCGATGTGGTGAAACAAAGTTTCTGGGTGGGAGACACCAAACAGGCCATCTATGGCTTTCGTGGTAGTGACACGCTATTGACCAAGGCCGTGGCCGATGCCATCGCTGCGAAGAAAGGCGTGGATGGTTGCAAGTCGAAGACGTTGAAAGAGAGTTGGAGAAGTGTGCCAAAATTGGTGGAAGCATGCAACAAGGCTTTTGTGAAGATATTCCTTCCTGTCTTTGGAGATGATACAGAGGAACAGGTGCCACTGATGTCTGCCATGAAAATTCATCATGAAGAATTTGATATAAAACTGGAGGATAGGGCAAAGCACCCCCTTCGCTATCTGAAAATTGATAATAAAAGGAATTCCAGACAGCCAAAACTTAGCGTTGATGATGTGGCACAGTATATCAAGGACGTGATTGAGAATGAGAAGGTGCCACCTTCCGACATCGCGGTTCTTGGAAGATATGGCTACGACCTTGATGATGTGCAAAAAGCATTGAGCAATCTTGACATCGCATGCGACCGTGAGACCCCAATAGACAAGGAACACAAAGCCTGCCAACTGATGATGGCGCTGACAACCCTGACAGTGAACCCTCAGGACGACTTGGCCAAAGCCGAAATCGCCTACCTGACTCAGGACAATATGGGTGTGGGGGCAATCATTGATTCAAAACTGGAATACAACAACACACCCGACGAAGAGCGGAAACCTTGGCTAAGCGACACCGAGATGGTCAAAAGGGTGAACGCACTGCGTCCCCATGTAATCTATCAAGGCATTGGCGCACTTATGGAAACGCTTGCTGTCGAACTAGATGTGAAGAACGTTATGGAACGTTGGGGAATATCCATCGAGGAGACCATGGCACATGTGAAAGCACTCATCGCGGCTGCCAAACAGTATGAGAATAGAAGCAGCGAGTTGGCTCAACCCGCCACTCCGGCAGGTTTCAAAACCTTCCTTGATGAAAACGAGGTGAAACTGCCCTTTACGGGAAAAGGAGTGCAACTGCTGACCCTCCATAAGGCCAAGGGATTGGAATGGAAATATGTATTCCTCCTGATGGACGAGACGATGGAACCCATTAGTTTGTTGAGTCGTGATTTCTACGGAATACATCATTATCACCCCACATTACCGTCGGCCGAAAACCTCTATCCTAAGATGTGCATCAGGTTGCTGCCTTGGATCTATGGCTCTCGCAAGAATGTGCCAAAGAACATTGCCAATCTCTTGTTCTCTTTTGAAGAATACGGCACGTTGGAAGAGCATTGCAAGGCAGAGAGTGCTAGGTTGCTTTATGTGGGCATGACACGTGCAGCGGAAGTTTTGGTGCTCGTGCCATGGTGGGCCGACACCAATGATAAAGAGAAAAAATTTGATTGGTTCAAACGGTCTGGACTTCCCGATGCCGGTAAAATAGATGGTGGCGATGTGCTTGGGATTGGCGTACGGTTTGACGTGGTGGAAGCCAAGTTTCCTGAAGAAGAGAGCACGGTGACGCAGGAACCTGAGGTTTTCCATCAATTGGATTATCATTCCAATCATCCATCAGAAGCGGTGCCGAGAATGGTGTCGCCAAGTGGGCTGAAAGGAAAAACAGATGAAGTGAGTGTTGTCTATCGCAGCAGGCAGTTCATCACTATTGCTTCGGGCAAACTTCATGGTCGTTCCTATTCAGAAGTGGGAGATTGCATACATGATGTCTATGCCGCTGTCGAACACCTGAGCAGGGCTGAAGTGGAGCAACTCATCCGCTCGCATGGCATGAACGACGTGCTGCCTAATGCAGACGAGGTCGTCCGTGCATGGGACAACCTTCTTGGGTTCCTCAACAAGGAGTATGGGCGTGCATTGTCCATCTATCACGAACGCCCATTCCGCCAGTTGCTGGATAACGGCTCCATGGTGGTTGGCAGCATCGACTTGGTTTATCTTACGCCGAAAGGTGCTGTATTGATTGACTTCAAGACTTTCCCACAAGTGAACGCTGTCACCGACCCGTCTTCAGAGCACTATGCTGGTTGTTATGCCGGCCAACTCGATGCTTACACCAATGCCTTGGAGGCAGCGGGTGAGAAAGTGATCAAGCGGTTCGTCTATTATCCCGTAAGTGGAATGCTGGTAGAGATTGGAAGGTCGGTTGATGCAGGGAGAAATGTCGAAAGCGAGCAGCCGTGTGACAAAGAAGATGAAGACAAAGGAGACGCCCCTGTAACCCTTGACGAAAAAAACAGCATCGCATTGAGAGTGACCAATGAGGTTTTTGAAGAACTCTCCAGTGGTGAGAAACAAATCTTCGATGTGGACATCAACCAAGACACCTATGAAAGTTTGATTGAAAACATCGAAGGCCATCTCATCCTCTGTTGCGACGAAATGCCATCCTATTTTTTCAGTTGCTATTTCTGGAACAATGGGGTGTTCCCCTATGTGGTGAAAAAGGACTTGAAGTATCTTATTTTGCTTAATAAAGGTCGCGAACTTTTCCTTCACATCATCGGACATACAGAAACCGTCAAGCAGCGATACACCATACAAAAGGACAAGACCTTGATTCCCAATGCCAACGGTGATGCCTGCTTGTGGACCATCCATTTTGAAGTGGAGAAATGCCCCAAGGGCTCAGTGGCATTTGCAAATACAAAGGGACTTAAGCCCAAGACCTATCTCCTCCGTTGGAATCCGACCTTCAGCAGTTTTACATTGGAAAACTATAGGGAAGCCACCACGAAATATCCTGATGGATTCGGAATGAACTGGAGTGTCTATGAATGGGAAGAAGCCCACAAAGGCGACAGATATTATATGTTGAGGACTGGAGACGAGAAGGCAGGTATGGTGTTCTGTGGATATTTCACCAGCGAACCCTATACGGGGGATGACTGGGCAGGCAAAGGCATGCAGAGGCACTATATGGATATGGCATGCCTCGAATGTGTGCATCCAGACCAAAAACCGCCCATTGGTATCGAGACTTTGGAAAAAGCCATCCCTGGCATCGATTGGCGACGCGGCCACTCCGGACAACTGCTGTCCGAGGAGGACGCCAGGATATTGGATGAATTGTGGGACGGGATGAGGTAATTCAAACAAACGAACAATCGTTCCGTCCATTTAATGGTAACAAGGAATTCAAAGGTAGTGAAACAACCATTATCGTAAAAAAATAAAAACAGAGGTGCCAATGGGTGGAAAAATATGAATTGGGCTGTATGGACTGGCAACAGTGTGACAATAACAGCATAGGCTCTCTTCTTTATATCCTTATTGCATTTTCTATTTGAATAATGTGAAAGGTGAGATAAATGGATGAAGTGGCAACATGTTGTTTGCCTTTACTTGTGGAATTTGAAGTGGTCAAATCCTTCGCCGTAAACACCAATCACACGACTTTGGCTGACAAAAGCGGTGGGGTCCACCTCGTTGATGATATGGAAAATCTCACTCGATTGGCGCTTCTTGGCCAAAACGAAGAGCATCTTGATATCATTGCCGGAATAGAAACCTTGTGCGTTGAGTACTGTCACCCCGCGGTGTGGCTCCTGGTTGATGCGGCGTGCTATTTCCTCATAATGTCTTGAAATGATGAAAAACTGCACCGAACTGCGACGGGAATTGACCACCTGGTCGATGCAAAAGGCGGTGACACAAAGCACCACGTATCCGTAAATCACTTTCTCCCAGTCTTGAAAGACGAAATATGAACAGGTGATGATGACAATGTCGCAAAGTAAGATGACGCGTCCCAATGAGATGTCGCGGTATTTGTTCACGATGGCAGCGATGATGTCGGTGCCGCCGGTGCTGCCGTTGAACGATAATCCCAAACCTACACCGCTTCCACAGAAGATGGCCCCAATGATGCTGGCCATGAAAGGTTGGTCTTGTAACAGATGCATCTTAGCTCCCAAATCAGTGAAAAACGACAGGAATAGTGTGAGCACGGCTACGGCATAGATGGTTTTCAAACAAAAGCGAAGGCCAAGTATCTTTAGCGCTCCCAACAGCAATACGGCATTGATGGCAAAGTAACTCACTTGGACCGGAACACCCATACCCCAATACAACAAAGAGGAGACACCTGCCACGCCGCCGGTTGTGATGTCGTTGGAAAGTAAAAAGAGTGTCCATCCCATTCCATATGACATCATACCTATGGCTATCATCACATAATCGAAAAACTCGGAGTTCAGGATCCTTCTTAATGTGGAATCCTTTCGTGCAGGAGGAGTGGTGGTGGTTTCTTTCATTGATTTTTCTTTTTGTTGCGCCTTGGGAGTGACGGGAAATCACACTACCTATATGTGCTTCCATATGCAAGACGCTGCAAATATAGACATTTTTTTCAACCAACCAAAACAATTGTTAAAAAAGCCTTGCATTATTGTTTTTTTTGCTTTATTCTTTCAAAAATTAAAGAAAAGGTTGTTACTTTGTGTTCGTAATCAAAGAAAGGAAAGATATGTTTGAACACATAGCAGATTTCACGGCTTGGCCGATACTTACAGGCATCTTCATTGGCTACGTTGCAAATCGCATCATGAGTGGTGAAGGCAAAGGATGTTGTATGAACCTTTTCGTTGGCGTAGTGGGGAGCTATGCGGGCACCTTTATCAGTCACCTGCTCGATATTGAACTAATGGGCAAGAGCTATATCACCAACTTTGTGTTTTGCGTGCTTGGTGCCGTCGTGGTGTTATGGATATGGAAGAAAATATTTGATTGAGAGGACCTACATCCTTGGTGACACCATATGTGTAGCATCGAAGAGTACTTTGAAAAGCCATATTGGGTGATTGACATCCTTCCCAAACAAGTGCCAGACTATCAGCAACAGGGCGAGTGCAAAGGGCAGTACTTCAGAATAGCGGATTATTATCTGATGCATCCTCGGATTGACTCCGTCTATGGGAAATTCACCAACATCCTGCTGAAGCTGAACTGCTATGAGGATTTCTTTGTGAGCCAAGACGGGGAGGATTGGATGAAGAATCCTGCCCCGGAGGCCTTGGAGACGATGATGTCGAGGTGCCCATATGAAAAAGGCATGCTCTACATCATGCTGGAATCAGAAGAAACGCTGGTAACAGTAAGTGGCGACGACACCTATATGACAGTATATCATCCTTCTGAGAAAGTCCTCGATCTGTTGGCATCCTTGGTTGCTTCCGAAGGACTTTTTATCTGGAATCCGTCACACTGACTTTTCTGTTATTGCGCTGCTACGAGACAAGCCTTCACATACCATAAGTGACATTCTTATTTCCCGGAGGCCGGTACATTATGTGACGCTTGTTTTTCGAAATAGTCAGATACTTTTTCCCAATCGACGTTGACAACTTCTATCGGCTCGTCATATTCGGTAGCTGTGACTTTGTGTTCTTTCAAGTCGAATCTGATGACAATCTTGTCATCTATACAAACACTGAAGGAATCCTGGGGAATGACATCATAGAGTAGGAAGATTTCTTTCTTTGGGTCTTCGTATTTGTTTCCTTCATCGTCCTCATCGTTTCTTTCCTTTTGTTTTTTTCCTTTCTTGTCATTGTCGTTGTCGTCGTTGTTGTATTCATAGAAACATTCCTCGTTGGGTTTCACATACCAATGATGGGAGAAACCATCAGCATCTGTTTTCTTGACCGTCACCATTGCAGCTTCCCGATGACGGTTAATGATTAGATCGTAATAGAAGCCGATGCTTAAAAACGACAACACGCAGACCAGGATAACGATGATGGGTTGGATCAAGCAACCGATGGCCAAACCCTTCCAGCGTTTCTTGATGAAACCATAGAAAGGTATGAATATGGAGGCTACCCAAAACAATGCCATAATGAAAATTATGGTAGCGATATTGGTAAAGACTTGCTCTATCATGGCGTGATTTGTCCTTTTACTGTTTGGGAATTGAAGATTTGGTGTATTGCAAGGCGAGCATGGTCAAGTCGTCATTCTGCTCCGCATCTCCAACAAACAACTGCACAGATGTTGTCATGGCATCGATAAAAGACTGAGGCTTGTTGATGGTGTTCTTCGCCACTTGAATCACACGGTCCATACCGAATTGTTGAAGATTGATGTTCTCTGCCTCATTAAGCCCGTCGGTAAAGAGGAACAAGCCATCACCATCCTTGAATTGCTGCTGTTGCTCTGTAAACTGAATGCCAGGCATCACACCTGCAGGGAGATTGGAATCAACCGGAAGGATGCAAACATCACTGTCGGTCAAAAACAACGGGGGGTTGTGCCCGGCGTTGGTATAACTCAAATGCCCGGATGCCAAATCGAGCACGCCTAAGAATAGAGTGACAAACATACCTGCATCGTTGTTTGCACTCAGTGCATCATTGAGGGCTTGGACAATTTGGCTGGGTTCTTGGGCGTAGGCTGAAATGTTTCGGAACAACGAGCGTGTCACAGCCATCACCAATGAGGCAGGAACGCCTTTGCCTGACACGTCGCCAATGCAAAAGAAAAGTTTCTCGTCACGAATGAGGAAGTCGTAAAGGTCTCCTCCAACAGCCTTGGCAGGCATCACCTGACCGTAAATGTCAACGTCGTGTCGGTCGGGGAAAGCTGGATAGGTCTTGGGCAGCATGGACATCTGGATGTCGTGGGCTATCTTGAGCTCACTTTCCATCGATGCCTTGGCTGCCGTGGTGTCCTTCAGTTCTGCTATGTAGGTGGTCAGGGAGTGCTGCATGTTCTCAAAAGAATCACGTAACAGATGAAGTTCATCGTGACTGTTGATTTGGGGTAGGGGAGTGTCAAAGTCTCCATCTGCCAATTTGTCGGCAACTGTTGCAAGCTGTATCAGTGGCTTTGCCACATGCCTGATGGTAAGACGGCAGACAAAGAATGTAATCATCAATATGATGCTAATGACAAACAACATGATGAAGCCTAAGATGATGCCAATCATATTGAGAGCCAACATAGGTATATGGGCACTCAATATCCAGTCCGTACCTTCCAGGGGGGAATAGAAAAGGTAGGTCTTTTCTCGGTTGACACGCAACACCACGTCTGTTTCATTACTGCTTGTTTGCCCTTCTTGCATCTTCCTGATGACCTCTTTGGCTGCACCAGGTTCTTCGGCATCCTTGATATGCACGAAGAAGTTGCCTTTCAAAATGCGTTTTTGTTCCGGGTGGGTGATATAGGTGCCGTCGTGAGCCAACACATAACTATTGAACACATTGGCACCGTCAATTGAAATATGTATCAAATCTTCTAGGAAATAGTCGTGTTGTTGCTGTATTACTTGAGCCATGAAATCGAGTGACAGGTCTGCTCCAAGGATGGCTACGAGACGCCCTTTCTTGTCGTGAATGGGATACATGTAAGCCACCAGCGGTGTCTTTCCATCGCGGCTGTCAAAGAATGGGGCAGACCAGTAAGCAGAGTCGGCTGTCACTGCCTCAACAAACCATTCCGATTCCAAATAGTTGGCGCTTGGCCCTTCTATGGGTTGCCCCTCCACATGTAAGCTGTCGCTGCGCCAGGCATAAGGACAATAGGAGCGTCCCTTCTGCGGAAAGTGGTTTTCGATGAAACTGATGCCGCAACTCCGAATGCGGGGATTATCCAAGACGATGCGTTCCATAATAGCTTGCAACTCGCTTGGCTGTTCAATGTTTCTCTCGATATCATGGATGTGGTTGTTAACTGCCACGTTGACATCTGACATGACGTCATATATGCCTTTCCCTATTGACCGCAAGTTGCTATGGAATGTTTCACCACAGACTTCCACTACGATTTGCTTTGTCATATCGAAGACAAAGTATGCCAAACCGCCCATCATGATGAACAACACGAGCATGACCCACCGCGTCAGTTTTCGGGCAAACGAACGATTGTATTTCTTATTCTTCATCTTTATGGTCCATATATCTTGTTTACAAAGATATATTTGTAATGTCTTACTTGTACAAGAATCGTTTGATGCTCATTTTCGGGGTTTTTTCAAAAGGCGTATCCACTAGTTCCACCTTGTTGATCTTGCTGTAGGCTGGAAGCGATTTGTTGGCGGTGGTTCGAATCTGCTCCGGAAGACCAGCCCTTGTCTCATCGTCCATGTCATCAGGAGTATCGGCATATACCAATGCTACGAGTTTCCCATTGCGCTCTACGACAAGTGATTCTAGTACAGAGGGGCAGCCCGAGAGCACTGCCTCCAACTCCTCTGGGTAGATATTCTGTCCAGAGGAGTTCAGTATCATCGATTTGATGCGTCCCCGGATAAAAATGTTTTTCTCGTCATCCATCGTTCCCAAGTCACCCGTTCGGAACCATCCGTCATCGGTGAACGCCACAGCATTCGCTTCTGGGTTCTTGTAATAACCTATGGTGATGTTGGCTCCCCGTGCCTGGATTTCACCGGCTATGTTCTTCGGGTCTTTCGAGTCTATCCTTATTTCGTGTACAGGTTTTCCACAGGAGCCGGGGACGAAATCTTTCCACCACTCATATGCTAACAGGGGACAAGCTTCCGTCATACCATAGCCTACTGTGAAAGGAAGTTGAATCTTGCAGAAGCATTCCTCTACTTCGGGCTTTAGTGATGCACCACCCATGATGAAACAACGCACACGACCACCGAACGCCGATAGTAGCTTTCTTCTTATAAGTCTGTATATCAATTTCTTGGCATATGGAATGGAGAAGAATTTATGCAATTTTTCCAATGCCGGTTTAATGGACTTGGCATGGATTTTTTCCATCACCAGCGGCACTGTCACCACCATGTAAGGCTTCACTTCCTTCATCGCCTTGAGGAGTGTGGTAGGGGAGGGGGTCTTGCCTAAAAAATACACGGTGACACCATCCACATTGGGATGTATGAACTCAATGGCAAGTCCGTACATATGGGCCATGGGAAGCATGGAAACGATGGTTTCACCAGGATGGTTGGGGAAATGGTTGTTGCTGAAATCGTCGGTGTCTGAAATGGCGCCATAGGTGAGCATTACACCTTTGGGGTTGCCTGTGGTGCCTGAGGTGTAATTGATGATGGCCAATTTGTCCATATTGTCCGTGGGGTATGACAATTGGTCGGCCGACATCCCATTGGGATGATGGCGTGCAAAGACCTTTTCACGGTTCTGCCAAGCTTTGCCTACCTTTTCATCTCTGTGCCATAGCAAACTACCGTCCTTCACATTGATGGCTGCCTTGAGCGAAGGCATTTGCTCGGGATTTAGTTTCTTCCATATATCTGTTTCAGTGAAAAGCATCACACTGTCTGAGTGATTTGTGAGTGCAGACACGCTGTTGGGATGGAATTCAGCCAAAAGCGGTACTGCCACGCAGCCATTGACATTGATTGACCAGAATGAGATTGCCCATCGGGCGGAATTCCTGGCGCAAATGGCAATCTTGTTGCGCTTGGTAATCCCAGCTTCTTTGAGGAAGAGGCGGAACATCTCTATGTAGGTAGCCAAATCCCCATAAGTGAACGAGTCGCCTCCATAGTCGCAAAGCGCCTTTTGGTTCCAGTGCTCGCGAATGGTGCTCTCCAGTTTTTTCAGATAGTGTTCCATTATATTTAAAAAATATAGTTTCTATTGTAAAAATTTACGGTATCAAAACAAATACAAGACATGACGAATTTCATTTGTTATTTACAAATCATACCGTTTATGGTTCATTAGTGACGTACCTGAGCAAAATATTACAACAAAGGAAGTCTGCCAAAAGTATGCAGTCTGAACGAATAGTGCAAAGTTACGAAAAATTGATAGCAGAACAAAAGATTTCATTCCTTTTTTTCACACAATGCAAAGGTTTAGGAACAGAATCTCGAAAAATTCAAAATTTGGCGATAATGTATAAGAATTCTCAAAAAATAAAAATTTTGACAAAAGACTATCTGCACCTACAAATAGGATATATATAAATTTTGAATACCTACTTATAATATTCGATAAAATCCCAAATTATTTTATTTAGGATATTGAACCCTCTAAAAACAAAAAAAAATCGTTATGGGAACAAAATAACTCAAAAAATGAAAAATATGGCGGTTGGGAAAAATAATGATAAAATTCCATATAATCAATATTATGATAAATAGAATATTTACTTTCATTAATTATCTAATAATCACAAGTAACTCAAATCCAAATTGTTTAATTTCAACAAGGGTTCATGCTCCCCCATTTTGAGATTTTTTACAGTTCTTATTAACTTGGCTGGCCTTTTGAATGTGACTTCCAAATTAATATTATATCTTAAGTTTCGGAAGTTCGGTTATATTGGCATCCAATTACTTACAGTAGTTTCATTTAAAAAATGTATGGATAATCAAATGATGATTCCATCAAAACACCTCCATTTGCGAGGATTTTTTACTTCATACTTGAATTGTCATATCTTGGTTTGATGTTGAACGAACCCCGAAGGGGTGGCCAGAGTACAGGCAGGTGGTGGAGTGCGAAGCACGGAACCCCTGCTAAAAGTATAATGTGAACAACAACCCCGAAGGGGTGGCAGAATGGCAACTTCATACACTTCATATCGTTGCTCTGCCACCCCTTCGGGGTTGTTGATTTCATATCATCGTCAAGCAGGGGTTACGCTTCGCTCCACCACCTGCCTGTGGTCG